>JBARMF010000519.1:0-8963 GCA_049802315.1 Candidatus Udaeobacter sp. | reverse complement strand
CATGCCGAAAGCCGCCTCGCGCCCACAGGCAAGCAGCGCCCCACCGAAGTCCTCCCGCTATACAAAAAATTTCTGAAGGTTGAAGAGCACCGGTTGCGCCTGAGGCACCAAGCTGGTGGAAGCGGACGCGAGATTTGTGCGGGTCGAGCGGAACTGGTTGACGTTTTACTGCGATACGTGTTTGGCGCTGCATCATCCGCGACGACTCGTGGAAATGGCGAGGCTGAGGTTCCCCTGGCGCTGATTGCTCTTGGCGGCTATGGCCGGGGCGAGCTCAATCCGTTCAGCGACGTCGACGTCATGCTGTTGCATAGGCAGCGCGCCGAAGTTTCGCCGCACCTAAAGGAGATGGTGAACCAAATTCTATACCTGTTGTGGGACAGCGGATTCAAAGTTGGACACTCCACGCGGTCGATCAAAGAAGCCATTGCGCAGGCCAACAGCGACATGCATACAAAGACTGCCATGCTGGAGGCCCGGTTTCTCGCCGGCAACACGGAGCTCGCAACAGAATTTCGCGAACAATTTCGTTCTAAATGCGTCGTCGGACACGAACGCGACTACGTCGAGCTGCGCATGGAGGACCAGGTCGCCCGCCACAAAAAATTCGGCGACAGCGTTTATCTGCAAGAGCCCAACCTGAAGAGCGGCTGTGGCGGACTGCGCGACTATCAAAATCTGCTTTGGATCACTTACTTCAAAGAGGGTTCGCTGAGCACAAACCAACTCGTGGGGAAAGACTGGCTGAGCGAAAGCGACCAACGACGAATCGAACGAGCATACGATTTTCTTCTGCGCTTGCGCACTGATTTGCATTACGCGACCGGGCGCGCCACCGACATACTTCACATGAATTTGCAGGACCAGGTCGCTGCGCGGCTCGGGTATTCCGCTCGAAGAGGCCAGCTTCGAAGTGAGGCGCTCATGCGGGACTGCTACAACCACACGCGAGATATTCTGCGGGTGACGGAGCGAATCACGGAACAATTCGTGAGCGGACACGTCACGAGCAAAACGCGCGCTCTTTTCAGTTTTCTTCCCCTGACAAGAGGGCACAAGACTCCGATTGGTGATTCCTTCTTTGTTCAAAACAAACAACTTTATCCGGCGGGGCGCGATGCCTTTCGCAATGACCCTGAACAGATGATGCGCACATTCGCGCTAGCTCAGGAGCGTAACCTCGATCTCAGCCCGGAACTGGAAGACCTGTTGAGCAGAAGCCTCCGCCACATAACCAGAACATATCAGTATGCGCGCGGACCGCGTGCGATCTTTACCTCGATTTTGTCCCAGAAAGGCAGAGTTGGACGCATTCTGCGGCTGATGCATCGGGTGGACTTTCTTGGCCGGTATATCCCCGAATTCGGCCAGCTCACCTGCCTTGTTCAGCACGAGTTCTTGCACCGGTATACTGCCGACGAGCATACGCTGGTGTGCATCGACAAGCTTGATGCATTGGCTGACACCGATGATCCGAAACTGCTGCATTATCGGAAATTGTTTGAACAACTCGCGGACCCACTGGTTCTGTATCTCGGACTTCTCCTGCACGACAGCGGCAAGGCCGTGGGCCGCCCACACTCCGAAGCCAGCGCATTGTTCGCCCAGCGTGTTGCGGCGCGTCTGCAATTGTCCTCCGAGCAGCGGAAATCGCTGATCCGCCTTGTCGATCATCACCTCACCTTGTCCAAAATGGCGCAGCAACGGAATCTCGATGATCCCGCAACAGTCATGGAATTTGCGCAAATTGTGAAAGACCAGAAAAACCTCGACGCGCTCATGCTGCTTACTCTCGCTGATGGCCAGGGCACAAGCGCCGAGGCATGGTCGGACTGGAAGGAATCGCTGGTGTGGCAATTGTTTCACCAGACCTCGCGTTACCTCGCCGATCGAAAGTCTTATCACGAACAAACCAGAATCGCGCGCGAAAGCTTGCGCGCATCTGTCGCCGAGAATCTTTCACCGGACTATGCGGAGGAGATTGAAGCGCATTTCGAATATATGCCTGATCAGTATTTCCGCTCGACCAGCGTGCCGGAGATCATCGAGCACGTGAAGTTGTTCCGGTCTTTTCTGGAGGGCGTATCCAACGCAAAAGAGTTCCCGCTCGCTCCGGCGGTGAAATGGAAGATCGTGCCCGAGCAGGGGCACACAGTGATGACATTTTGTACCTGGAAACGCGAACGGCTCCTGGCGAAAATCGCGGGCTCAGTTTCAGTCGTGCCGTTGAACATTTTAAGCGCCGATGTTTTCCCGCGCGGCGATCACGCGGTGCTTGGCGTTTTCCGCCTGTCCGATGCGAAAGCGCAGCCCGTTTCCAATCGGCGCGATTTTGAGCTTGTCGAACAAACGTTGCGCCGAGCTTTCGAGGACGAGAACTTCGACTTCGCACCGTCCATCGAAAAAGCGAAGCACTCGAGCCGTCGCGCCGCAGTGGGAATTGAATTTCCGACTCGCATCACAATAGACAACAAGACCCATCCGACTTACACGCTCATTGAGTTTCAAGCCACGGACCGTATCGGTCTCCTTTACGATGTCCTCAGCTGCCTCGACCGCGAAAATGTCATAGTACCGCTTTATCGAATTAACACGCAGGCTGGCGCAGCCATCGACACGCTGTACGTGGTGGACGGCTCCAGCCATGCGAAGATCACTGATTCGCAGCGGATTCGGATCGTTCAGCAGCACTTGAAGGATACGATTCTGACCGGCTCACCGAAACCGTAGAGAAAAGACGAGCGCTTTTCTTCTTTGCTGCGAACTCTTTTGATCTCATGAACGTTCTGATTCTCGCTGCGGGATATGCAACCCGTCTTTATCCACTGACGCTCAACAAAGCGAAACCGCTGCTTGTAGTCGGCGGCAAGCCGATCATCGAATGGCTGGTGGACAATCTCGCGGGCATTCCCGATTTGGAAACGATTTACGTCGTGACCAACGACAAATTCGCGGCGGATTTCCAGGCGTGGAGTCAGAGCTATCGAAAACGCCATCCCGAATTTAAATTCAGGATTGTTAATGACGGTTCTACGAGCGATGACGACAAGCTGGGCGCAATTGGAGACATCAATCTTGTCGTCACGCAGGAGAACCTGTCCGACAACAGCCTGCTAATTGCCGCGGGCGACAACTTGTTCACCGATTCTCTGGCGGGTTTCGTGGCGTCCGCGAGGAACACCGAAGTAACTGTTGCGGTCTACGATGTTGGCGATACTGAAGCGATCAAGAAGTACGGCAACGTCGCCGTTGACGCCGAAGGAATCATGACCCGGTTTGAGGAAAAACCGCAAAACCCCGAGGGAACGCTCGCCGCGATTGCCCTATATTATTACTCGCCTGCGGTTCTCTCGCTGTTGAGAACGTATCTGGATGCCGGGAACAATGCGGATCAGCCCGGCCGTTTTGTGCAGTGGCTCTACACCCGCAAACCGGTGAACACGTTCGAGATCAAAGGCCGATGGCTCGACATCGGAAGCAAAGAAACGCTCGAGAACGCGGACCGCATTCTGGCTTCGCCTCGTTGAAACGTTGAAGGGTTAAAGCGTTGAATCGTGTGACGCCGATGTAACGATGTAACGGCTTAACGAATTACGCTCTCTACTTTAGCCTTCCTTCATCGAACTCAATCAGATCGAAATAAGTTCGAATATCTTTGCGTCCGTCGCCGCCGGCTTCTTTGAGAAAATGCAGGAAACGCGCCTTTTTTGCGGCCGTATCGGGATGGCGCGAAATCATGGCCTCGTTCCATTCTTCGATGGCTTCGGGCGAATGTTGCTCTCCATTTTTCTGCACCCAGGCAACAATTGCCTGGTCGTCATCCATCTTGTGGGCGATTTCTTCGAATGCGTCTCCGTCGATCTTGAGAAAGGCGAGTAAGTGCTTGTCGAACCCGACGGTTTTATAGTTGTAACCGTCGAGCAAGCCTTTGCGGTGCAGTCTTGCCTTATCAATTAAACGCGGCAGATGAACATAACCGCCGAGTTTTTGGTAAGGACTGCGTGGATGCAGTCTTCGCATGAACTGATTGTTGCTATGTGGCCGGCAACGGTTGCGCTACGGCATGTTGAAAACTGGACTCCGCCGGGCGCGATACGGCCGGCTCTTGTTTCCCGAGCAGTTCTCCTTGCGCCAAATCGATCTGTCCTATTGCGAGTTGACCGGAAAACATCCCGCCTTTTTCCACGCTGATCGCCCTCGCTGTCACATCGCCCTCCAGCGAACCCTTTCTATGGACTGTCACGGATTGGGCAATAATCTCTCCGGACATCTTACCTTTGATTTCGATGTGCTCCGCGTGCAGCCTCCGAAAACAGTGAACGTCAGCTTTGCGATCAACGACTATGAGCCGCGCGCTGATGCGGCCGGGGATTTTCCCTGAATAGTTAATTGTTGCGGTATCGCAATGCAGATTTCCGCGCAGCCTGCCTTCAATCAAAGCGGACTGGCACTCCACACTGCTGCTGGCAAGATCACCTTTGCCGGAAAGATGTACATTGCCACGGGTGCGAATGCTTCGACTGAAACCGCTGGTGATTTTATAATCGCGCAGATCAATGTGCGCGCTGCAGGACGGACAGATTGTCGATGTCGCGGCGCCGGATACCTCCTGTTTGCGTTTACATTCGAAGCACTCGACGACCGAACTAGTTTGACGATTCCAAAAATCCTCGAGTTTGCCGAAAATAGATGAGGAAGCCTCCGCCGCAGGCGCTTCTTCAGTCGTCCGCAGCTTCAGGACCGGTTTCGGTACAAACGGAGTAAAAGCGCGGCCGCACTGGCGGCACATCGAACTCTTTGCCGCCGCGTATTCCATCTGCTTGAAGCCGCAGTGCGGACACTCCGCACTGACTTTTGCAGGCGATGGATTGGCCACTGTACGCTTGCCGAAACCTTTCCTCTACGCGCGTGCTCCGAATGCGGCCTTAATCGGCTCGCTAGGCCGCACAACCTCTGGACGCGGTGCAGCTTTTATGGCGCCCGTGGTGACTTCGGATTTCCCGATAAAAGTTGCGCCCTCTTCAATTACAAGGCGCGCCGCTTTGAGATCTCCCTGCAACACGCATTTCGATTTCAGCTCGCAGCGCTCGGCAACGGTGATATTGCCATGCACTTTGCCATAGACGCTGATCGATTTGGTTTTGATCTCACCTCGAATCTCAGCGTTTTCACCGACCGTCAAAACACCGTCAGAGTTTATGTCGCCTTCGACTTTGCCGTCGATAAGCAGTTCTTTTTGAAACTTGATCGAGCCTTTGATTTCGACATCGCTCGAAAGGATGTCTTTGCCTCCGTGATCTGCCATAGGATTAGGGTTTGGATTTGGATTATCGATTGTGGTTGGTTTTGCTGGTGCATCTTCGCGACTCGCAAAATGATTGTAATCATCTGGAACCGGATTCCGCGGTTCTTCTCGAAACGGGGGCACCGGCTTTTGCGGAACGAATCTTTTGAGCATCTCTAGTAATGTGACACTCGCCGATACCTGTCAACGGATTCTCTTTTATGAATGAAAAGTTTTTTCGATTATCGTTCAACAGCCACTCGGTAGAGCTTGCAGGCTGAAGTTTGCGCAGAAAAAACGAGGAACCTTGGCGCCTGGCTGGGCGTTCGATCTAAAACGCGACAGAGCGATTCCCGCGGAACTGGCTCGTTCAGGATGGCCGCAGAATTTTGTGCTACGCGGTCGGAATCGTACGCGAAAACCCATGCCACGTGGCGTTTCGCGAGAATCGCGCGTGCTTCTTGCAAATTCTCCGAGAGAAAAAATCGCGCGCTGTCCTCGATCCCGCTAAGACTTTCATGCGAGCTTCCCGCGACTCCAGGCTGCCCGGACCAATACGCAATCGATGGCGAAAGCCACCACGGTGCGAGAAACGGATGCACCTCTGGCGATCGCAAACTGAGCGAAAGATTGTGAATCTGAGCGGATTCAATCCGTCGTTCGATCCGCTCAACCAATTGCGCTTCATTTGGCCAGAGCCGCTCGTCCCAGTCTCGTAAAATCGGGAATATCGACAACGCGACTGCAATCCAGACCGCGGCGCCTGATTTGATCGGCGCGAGCAACGCCGGAAGCGCGAGTGCAAAAATCAAAACAAAAAAATATCCCCAACGCGCCTGCCAGACGGTAAGGAAATACGTAGCGACGAGAAGGACGTAAATAGGTAGGGCGCGACCACAGCCTGCTCGCCGTGGCGAGGGCGCGCCGTTTCTTCGCGTTCGAACAGCCATCCAGATCAAAATGGGCGTGATCAACACGAGGTACCCGCACCAATTCAACCAGACTGGATTGAGCGGTGAAACGTGCGCGAGTTCTCCGATAGTGCGCGCCCAATTGTTAAAATGACCGGTGGACTGAAGGATAGCGAACGACGGAACGCGCCGTTCGATTGCGAGTGCGATGGCAATTATCGCTGCGAACAAAATCCATCCCGCGCGACGATCGCGCGCGAAAGCCCCGCGGCGATTCAACACAAGAGCCGTGGCCATCACTATCAGAAAGAGGATAAGCGGCTCGTAAGCCGAAACCCAGATCGCCAGCGCCCAGGCAGCAGCGCTCGTCAGCCACCACGCGCTCGCCATGTTCGTGGCCGGCAGAGTTTGCGAACCCCAGCCTGCGCAAATCGCGATCGCGATCAGCAGAATCAGCAACGATTGATGATCTGGTCGTCCAAGCTCCGTGCCATGAACAAGGATGGGGCTAATCGAATACAAAATCAGCATTACCCAGCGATACCGGAATTTCATTTGGCGCGACCACCACCAAAGAAACCAGGCGCCAAGCAGCGCGAGCAATGGCGAAACAAACGCACCCGCCAGATCGAGTGCATGCGCCGTGAACGGATTTAGAAGAAGCGATAATGCGACGATGAGATAGTCCAGAGGCGCAGTCGTGTGCGGCGTGGTTCCCTGTGGAAAATTCTCAAACTCATGATGCCGGATGATGACCCCGGGCTTTTCCCTGACCAACCGGGCACGCGTCATGCGCGCGTAACAATCCGCATCGGCGAAGTAAACATTCCCGGCAACAAAAACGTCCTGATAATTCGCGCAGCGTGTCGCCAGAATTAAGGCGCTGAGGAGCGTGATCTCGAAAACGATCAACGCAAAACATCCGACGCGTCGCACAGCATCGATAATTACAAATCGACGATCGAAAATCGAAAACTAAAATGGGCCCGCCAGGATTCGAACCTGGGACCAAGGGATTATGAGTCCCCTGCTCTAACCGCTGAGCTACAGGCCCAACGCGCTGCAACGCGCGAACATCGAATATTCAATGTCCAACGTCCAATTTTCACTGCACAAAAAGGGGTTGGAACGCAAGTGCTGCGAATCCGGTTCGTTAATTATTCAGACGTTTGACAACGATGCGGCCCCTTCTTGAATGAGGGAGTCGAGCTTGTTCAGATCGATTGGTTTTACCAGGTGATGGTGAAAACCTGCCTCGCGGCTTCTGCGGATATCTTGTTCCATTCCGAAACCCGTGAGAGCAATTCCGAGAGGCGGTTTCGAGACGAGCTTCTGGATCAGATCTATTCCACTCCCGTCGGGTAAACCCAAGTCGCTGATGAGCACGTCAAATTCCTCTTTCGCGCTGACCTCGATGGCAGATTTAAACGTGAGTGCTGATTTCACCTGATAACCGCGCCGCCGAAGCAGACTCGTTAGGGAGCGATTGGTGTCTTCGTGATCTTCAACGAGCAGAATCCGCAGGGGCTGACGTTCGGCCAACCTCGGCGAGAGCGCTGGTGCGATTTGCGCCTCCACTTTTTCGGAGGTGGGAAAAACCAACGCGAACGTCGAGCCTTTATTTCGGCCGTCGCTTTGCGCAGTAATCGTTCCCTTATGTGCTTCAACAAGAGTTTTACTGATCGCGAGCCCAAGGCCCAGTCCTCCCAATTGAGTCCGGCCGCCCTGTTCGAATGCATCGAAGATTTTTGGCAGCGCTCCCGGCTCAATTCCCATCCCGCTATCTGCAATCTCGACGCGCAATTTTTCGCCCGAATCGTTGGTGGTGGTAATCGTGATTTGCCCGTTTGACGGCGTGAATTTCACCGCGTTGTTGATCAGATTCCAAAAAATTTGCTGCAGTCGCGCCGGGTCTGCACGCATGTGCACTCTTTTCGCGCTGAGATTGAGGGACGGCCTCAGATGCTTTCGATCGATTTCCGGCTGACAGATTTCGAGGGCGTTTTGCAGCAACTTATGCGCATCAACGATTTCAAAGTTGAGTTGCACCTTGCCGCGATCGATACGCGTCAGATCCAGCAAGTCGTCGATGAGTCGTGCTTCTAATTCAACGTTACGACGAATCATCTGCAACGATTCGCGGACGTCCGGACGGACGTCTGGCTCATTCTCCAGCTCAAGCGCAGCAGCGAGCACGGGCGTGAGTGGCGTCCGCAACTCGTGACTCAGCATGGCCAGGAATTGATCTTTGGCTAGATTCGAGCGCGCCTTCTCTTCCAGCTCCAGGTTGGTTTTTTGTAGCTCGGTCGCCAGCGATTGCGACTGCGTGAGCAGATTTTCTGTTCGCGTGCTTGCTTCAATCGTATTGAGAACGATGCCGATGCTTTCGGTCAGTTGATCCAGAAATGCCTGGTGCGCGGGGCTGAACCGCTCGACTGAGGAAAGTTCCATCACCGCTTTGAATTCGCCTTCGAAAAGAATCGGCAACACTACGACGTTCATTGGGTGAAACTCACCCAGACCGGAACTTATCTTCGCGTAGCTGCCTGGCACATCGCTTAAAAAGATCCGCCGCTTTTCCAAAGCCGCTTGTCCGACCAATCCTTCTCCGATTTTGAAACGATTCTTCGCGCCATCTCCGTCGTGTTGAGCATACGTTGCCAGCAGGTTGAGCCCAGACTCGCCGTTCGGAGTAACGATCATGTAGAGTGCACCTCGCTGCGCCGAGACCAGCGGCGCCAGTTCCGACAAAATCAGTTTTCCAACGG
>JBARMF010000518.1:0-2177 GCA_049802315.1 Candidatus Udaeobacter sp. | reverse complement strand
CCCCCGGCGTCCGCATCGATCCCGGCCCTTATCTGAGCGGAGTGTAGGACCTGAATAATTAGCTCGAGAGTATGCGACCAGAAAAAGCCAGCATTGTTTCAGAATTGTCCGAGGCATTGAAACGCTCACCTTTCGTGCTCGTGACAGATTATCGCGGAATGAAAGTCGCCGATTTTAGCGAGTTGCGACATCGACTGTCGCCCGCCGGTGCCGAGGTGCACGTAGTGAAGAACAGTTTTCTTAAACTCGCGATGACGGATTCTGGTTTCCCGCAAGTTGCTGACCAGTTCGCCGGGCAAACCGCGGTTGTAACGGGGGAAGCGGATGTAGCCCCGGTGGCCAAGATTTTCAAAACGTTTGCGACGGAGTTTAAGCTGGCTGCCCTCAGGATTGGTTTTGTCGATCGCGCAGTGCTCTCTCCTGCGGAATTGGAAACTTTGGCGGAATTGCCGGCGCGCGAAATTTTGCAGGCGCAATTGCTGGGACTGCTGTTGTCCCCGGCAACGCGCCTGGTGCGTCTGTTCAACGAACCGGCTGCGGCGTTAGCGCGGCTGTTGAGCGCGAAAGCCGAAAAGGAGGGCGCGCCCGCGGCATAAATTTTGTACGGCAGGCAATTGTCTGCCGGACAAATCCAACACAAACGAAATTGTCCGAGCTGGTGGCTACCGGCTTCAATTCTTCGAAGGCTTTCGGAGGCGGCAACTGGAGGAAAACTAAAATGGCAGATACAGATAAAATAATAGAGCAACTCAGCAACCTTTCGGTCTTGGAGATTGCGGGATTGGTGAAGCAGCTTGAGGAAAAATGGGGAGTCAGCGCGGCTGCGCCAATAGCAGTCGCCGCGGGACCCGGAGCCGGAGCAGGTGCCGGAGCAGCAGCTCCAGCAGCCGAGGAAAAGACCACGTTTGACGTGATCCTGGCAGAAATGGGCGCAAACAAGATCGCGGTGATTAAAGAGGTGCGGAGCGCGGTTCCGGGCCTCGGCCTTGCGGAGGCGAAAGCGCTCGTAGAAGGTGCGCCTAAAACCCTCAAGGAAGGCGTGACTAAGCAGGAAGCGGATGAGATCAAGAAAAAGGTCGAGGCCGCAGGCGCAAAGGTCGAAATCAAATAAACAAGTTAAATTTTGGCGCTGTCGGCAGCATAAAATCTGTTGCGCGGCTCCGGATTCACAATAACATTACAACCCACTACAGTCCGCCAGACGTATTTTTACCCCGGCGCTAACAAGGCAAACCACATTACCGGCTACGAGACGGAGGTCGTCGATTTGACAGGTCACCGTTTTGGTGGCATTTTTACGCTCTTCGCCCATCCCAGAGCCGGTAAATCTGCCTGCGTCGATCCGCGTTTGGTGGAGCCGGTGTGAGGTTTTAGCTCGTGAGCTTAAGCACTATGTCGGAACGCATTTACTTCGGAAGTATCAAGGAAGCCATCGAACCGCCCAACCTCATTGAGGTTCAGGCAAATTCATACGTCGATTTTCTGCAGAAAGACGTCCAGTATTCGAAGCGCAAAAATCAGGGCCTTCAGTCGGTTTTCAAGGAAGTTTTTCCTATCGAAAGTTATGATGAAAAGGCGGTCCTAGATTTTAGCCACTACGATATCGGCGAACCAAAATTGTCGCCACTCGAAGCCCAACGCGAAGGCCAAACGTACAGCGCACCGCTGCACGTAACGTTCCAGTTACGGGAGGAGAAAGGCACGAAGGAAGAAAAAGTGTACATGGGCGAGATACCGCTCATGACACCGCAGGGTACGTTCGTCATTAATGGTGCGGAACGCGTCGTGGTGAGCCAATTGCATCGTTCTCCTGGCATCGCGTTCGAATCCACCGTCCACGTCAACGGGAAGGTTCTCTATAGCTTCCGCATCATTCCAGACCGCGGTTCGTGGATCGAGGTGCAATTCGATACGGCTGATCTGCTTTACATTTATCTCGATCGACGCAAGCGCCGTCGAAAATTCCTCGCGACGACTTTCCTGCGCGCACTCGGGTATGGCTCTGACGAGGAGGTCATCAAACTTTTTTATAACATCGAGACCCTTAAGCTGAGCGACAAACTCGATGAAGAACAGCTCGCCAGCAAAGTGCTCACTGCAGATATCCGCGATGGTGAGGTGACAGTCGCGCGGGCGTTTGAGCCCCTGACTCTGGCGACTGTTCGGCAGATCATGGC
>JBARMF010000517.1:0-6112 GCA_049802315.1 Candidatus Udaeobacter sp. | reverse complement strand
GTGAAAAGAATCGGGGCGGTCTCGCCGCCGATCCGTGCTAACGCCAGCAAGATGCCGGTGATGATGCCCTTGGATGCCGTCTTCATTACAATATGGACGATTGTTTGCCACCGGCTGACACCGAGTGCGAGCGCAGCCTCCCGATAACCATTCGGAACCAGCAAAACGACTTCTTCGGTGGTGCGCAGGATGAGTGGAATCATAATCAGTGCCAGCGCCAGACCGCCAGCAAGCACGGAGAAGCTTTTGAACCGCAATACGATCAGACCGTAAACGACCACGCCCCAGGTAATCGATGGGACTCCGTTGAGGACGTCAGCCAAAAATCGCAGGACGGAATTGATGCGTGCGGAGCCATATTCCGCGAAGTAAACTCCACCCAGGACGCCAACGGGAATTCCAATTGCGCCAGCAAGGGCGAGCAGTTCCAGCGAGCCAACGATGGCATTTGCCATGCCACCACCGACCTCTCCGACAGGCGCCGGTAATTTGGTGAAGAAATCCCAGTTAACCGAAGAGATCCCGTTAATTAGAAGATGAAAAAACACCAGACCCAATGGCAGGATCACAAGAATGGCGGAAACAAAGGCAGTCGTCGATGCCAGCGCGCTTTTGATTTTGCGCCAGGTATGATGGTCTGTTGTTTTGGATCGCATGACTATTGCACCGCGCGTGTTGATGACTTTGTCGCGATCGTCCGCAGCAGCAGTTGAGCGAGGAGGTTCACCAGAATCGTTATTCCAAAAAGGACCAGCCCAATCTCGAACAACGCCCCAAGGTAAATGTCAGTTGTTGCTTCCGTAAATTCATTGGCCACCACGCTGGCCAGCGTGTAACCCGGTTTGAAGAGCGATGCCACAATTTGCGGCGTGTTGCCGATCACCATCGTAACCGCCAGCGTTTCGCCGAGGGCTCGTCCGAGACCCAGAATGACCGCGCCGAACAAGCCTTTCTTCGCGTAGCTGAGAACTGCGATGCGCGTCGCTTCCCAACGGGTGGCGCCGAGCGCGTAGGCCGCTTCACGCTGCAAATCCGGCACGCTGCGCAAAATTTCTCGGGAGACCGAGGTGATGATCGGCAGAATCATGACCGCTATGATGATTCCCCCGGCAAACATACACGGGCCGTAGATCGGGCCGGTGAAAAGTGGTATCCAACCAAAGTATTGTTTGAGGAATGGAAAAGGGTAATTCCGGAGCCACGGCACCATCACGAAGATGCCCCAGAGTCCGAGAATTACGCTTGGAATAGCGGCCAGCATTTCGATCAGCGAAGTGAGCGGCTGCCGAATCCACAACGGCGCAAGTTCCGTCAGATATGCCGCCGTTGCGATACCGAGTGGCACAGCGATGATTAACGCAATCGCAGAAGATACCAGGGTTCCGAAAATGAACGGCAGCGCACCGAATTCTTCCGCCACCGGATCCCAGGTGGACGTAACGAGGAAATGAAAACCGAATTTTTTGATGGCCAGTGAAGATCCAACCGACAACTCCCACCCGATCAGGATGACCAGCACGACTACGGAGAACGCCATCGCCAGTGTGAGCCACTCGAATGCCTTGTCGCCAAAGCGCGACGGCGGCGCCATCCGTGTCTGCGCCGGCCGAATCGTGTCTGCTTCCTCGATAGTGATGGCCGACATGTTTTAGGCCGGTTGTTCGACCGGAAGAGACGCCAACCAGTCTTGAACCTTTGCTGCGATCTCGTCGCGAATTTCGCGGACCTTCTGCAGCTGCTGCTCGTGCGTACCCGTGAGCTTTGAAGGGTCGTGAAAAGGCCAATGCAGACGCTTTGTCAGCCCTGGGAAGATTGGACATTTCTCAGCTGATTCTGCGTCGCAGACCGCGATAACATACTCGAAAGCCTCGCCGCTCTTCCACACATCAAAAACGCTCTTGGTTTTATTTTGCGAAATGTCGATCCCGATTTCCGTCATCACCTCTATTGCCAGCGGATTCAATTCGCCCGGCTCAAGCCCTGCGCTGTGCACCTCGAAGCGATCGCCTCCGTAATGCTTGAGAAGAGCCTCGCACAGTTGGCTACGCGCAGCATTATGCACGCAAATAAATAACACTCTCGGCAGGTGGAACATTTCGATTAGCGGGTGGATCTTCTTAATATTTGATCTCGTTGACCTCCTTCAAGACGCGCTCTTGTACGTTTTCAGGTAACGGCGCGTAATCCAGGTCCTTGGCTATCTTTTCACCGTCTTTCGCCGCCCATTTTAGAAACTCCACGAGCTTTTTTCCCTTCGCCGGATCTTTCTGTTGCTGGTACACCAACAGCCACGTCGCACCAGCAATTGGATACGCATCTTTTCCAGGCGCGTTTGTCATCGAGAATCGGAAATCATCGGGGATTTCGGCTGTTGCGAGCGCCGCGGTTACCGATTCGATCGTCGGCTTCACGAATTCACCCGCTGCGTTTTTAACCTCGGCATACGGCATTTTGTTTTGGATCGCATAGATTAGTTCCACGTACCCGACGGCGCCGGGCGTCTGCTTCACCTGGCCCGACACGCCTTCATTGCCTTTGCCGCCAATACCGGTTGGCCAGTTGACCGACGTGTTATTGCCAGCCTTACTTTTCCATTCCGGACTTACCTTGCTGAGGTAATCGGTGAAGATAAACGTTGTGCCGCTGCCATCCGATCGATGGACGACTACGATGTCCTGATCGGGCAACTTTACGCCCGGATTCAACGCCGTCAGCTTTGGATCGTTCCACTTCTTGATCTGACCGAGATACATTCCGGCGATTGTCTCTCCATCGAACTTCAGAGCTGGATTGCCCGGGAGGTTGGAGACCATCACCACCGCTCCTGCGACCGTTGGAACGTGGAGGATTTTGCCTGGCGCTTTGGCCAGGTTCTCATCGCTCATCGGCCCATCGGATGCACCGAAATCAACCGTCTGAGAGAGGATTTGTTTTTGCCCTCCACCCGAGCCGATCGATTGATAATTAAATCGTACGGACGGATCGACCTTCGTGTAGGCATCAAACCATTTCGAGTAAATCGGATACGGAAAGGTCGCGCCCGCACCGTTGATCATCATTTGCGCCGAAGCGTTTGCGCTCAATCCCAGCGCAATTGTCAGCCCAAGAAGCTTTGCTATACGGAGTTTCATCATGCGATGAAAGTGCCGCACGCTGATTCCGCCGGTCAAAAGCTTTACTGTTACGTTTGTGTGACAAGGGGAAAATGACGAAGTACAATCACGAATCAGCCAGAATTATCCGCAACAAGCCGCGCCAGCTTCACGCCGATCACGCGCTTTGCACGTTGTCTGAGGAAGCCGTAACTGCACACGAAGCTCAGTCGATTTCTCACTAATGTTTTCGACATGGTAGTTGGACGGTGGAAAATTCTCGTCGCCGTACTCAAAACGAATTTCCGCTGTCGGATCGAGTGGGATCAGGCGCGAGACCTTGTCATAAATGGACAGAAACTTTTCTGCGGCCATAAACTCGTCGTTCTCCTCATCTTCCGGAACCCAGAGCTGCACGATCGTTTCGTTCCATTGGTTCTTTTGTGCGCCACAATCGACTGTATCGAACGATGCCGCTTTTAATTCGGTCAGATGATAGCCGGCGTGAATTGTCGCACCGTCAGAGTTAGTAAACACCAAGGCCTTCGCTGGAGCCTTTCTTAACCTGGTGATGAAGTCTTGCGTTCTCATGCTACAGAGATGTCAGTCTCAGCGCCGGAACAACAGCCGCGTTCTCGCACGCAACGGCATCCGATCACACCGAGACCTGCGCCAAGAAGTGGCGCCACAAGATAAATCCACAAACTGCTGAGATGTCCGGCAACAACCGCTGGTCCGAGCGAGCGCGCAGGATTCATTGACGCCCCACAGATCGGCCCGGCAAACATTGCTTCGAGAGCGATCACAGCGCCGACTGCGATCCCTGCTGTAATTCCTTTCTCGCGTGCACCGGTGGAAACGCTAAGGACCACAAACATCAGCAATGCTGTCAGAATCATCTCGAGCACGAACGATTGCATTGCGGGACCTGCCGGCACGGTCGCTCCAAGTGTCGCGCTCTGGGGAAACAGAAACCGCAAAACAACACTAGCTACGAGAGCACCAGCGGACTGACTCGCGACGTAAGGAATTACGCTTCCTGCTTCAAACCGTCGTGCGGCGAAAAACCCAATCGTCACGGCGGGATTAATGTGCGCACCCGAGATGTCTCCAATCGTGTAAATCATCGCCAATACGATGAGGCCAAAAGTAAGTGCCACTCCGACGTGCGACACCGCGCCGCCGGTTACGCCATCGATCACGATCGCGCCGGTGCCAGCGAACACCAGGCAGAACGTTCCCAAAAATTCTGCGACCAGTTTTTTCCCCATGCTTTGCGAAAGGCGCGAAAACTTAGGTTTGCAGTTCCAACTCGCAATACTCTTCGCAGAATTCTTCAATCTTCGCGCGAATTTCTTCCACCAACTCGCGCGTTTTCGCGAGCTTTTCCGCCTGTGTGCCGGTGAACTGGGATGGATCTGGAAACGACCAGTGCAGCCGTGTAGTCACGCCCGCGAAAATCGGACACCCTGCTGCTTCGGACTCGCTACAAACTGTAATCACGTAAGCGAATATGTAACGCGCGGATGACCAAACATCGAAGACCGATTGCGTCTTGTTGCGAGAAATGTCGATGCCTCGCTCCTGCAATGCTTCTACCGCCAAAGGATTGAGAACGCCAGGTTCCAACCCGGCGCTCTGGGCTTCGAAGTAATCACCGCACGTCTCGTTAAGCAATGCCGCAGCGATCTGGCTGCGTGCACTGTTCTGCACACAAATGAAAAGAACGTTTTTCTTCACAGGCCGGATGTTAACGGAAAGCGAAACACAATTGAAGTAATCCGTGGGATTGTCACAAGAACGTCACATTACGCTCGGCAGCATTACGCGGATCGTCGTGCCTTTGTCGAGTTCGCTTTCCGCCTCGACGCGGCCGCCGTGTAGCTGCGCGATGTGTTTTACGATCGCCAGACCGAGGCCCGTTCCGCGAACATTATCAGGGCTGCGTGCTTTGTCCGCGCGGTAGAAGCGTTCGAAAATGCGCGGCAAGTCTTCCTTCGCAATGCCGACGCCGTCATCGCTCACAGTAAGTGCGATTTCACTGTCGCGCCGTCGTGCGCTCAGCCGGATCTCGCCTTTCTCGCGCGAGTATTTCACGGCGTTGTCGAGCAAATTGTAAAGAGCCTCCTGAAGCCGCGTCCGGTCAGCGTGAATCGGGGGCAAGTCCGGCGAGACATCCACAAGTAGATGGAGCTGTTTGTTAGCGAGCTTCTTTTCCAAATCGCGAATCACGTCTCGGAAGAAGCTCGACAGATCGATATCACCCAATTGCAAATGAGGATTGGTTGATTCCAATTGCGCGAGCGTAAGCAGGTCCTCGGCCAGCAGGTCGAGGCGCTTTGAATGACGTTCCATAACTCGGAGAATTCGGGAAAGTTCCTCGCGCGACGTTTCGGGACTATCGAGCAACGTCTCGATGTAGCCGCGCAAGATCGAGAGTGGCGTGCGCAACTCGTGCGAAACATTTGCCACAAAATCCCGCCTCACCTGATCCATCTTCTTAAGCTCCGTAATGTCGTGAAATAAAACCAGTGCACCGGTGATGTCCCCCGCCTCGTTTCTTGTCGCGACGGCGTGGAGTTCGATTTGCGACCCATCCAAGGCCAATTCGCTGCGAGTCGGGGCACGGCCGCTGAAAGCATCGGTAAGTACACGATCGAGGGTAGCATTACGGACAACCTCCAGCAGTGGCGTCGCCAGTGAAATCTCCGGGACAACGAACAGTTTTCGAAATGTCTCGTTGGTCAAAATCACCTGACGATTTGAATCGACCACCAGCAATGCATCCTGCATCGCCGAGAAAATGGTCTGCATCCCGGACTCGCGTTTTGCGATCTGCTTCTGGAGTTGTTCCAACTCAGTAACAATCTTTTCCAACTGGAACCCGATGCGTTGCACTGGCACGCTGCCCTCCATCAAAAATGTCCGCGGCCTTTCACCGCGACCGATCTGCGTTATGACCTGCTCGACCTGCTGCCACGGCGCGATCCATTTGCGCCAGGCAATAAAGGCAATGCAGC
>JBARMF010000516.1:0-9263 GCA_049802315.1 Candidatus Udaeobacter sp. | reverse complement strand
TGCAACGCTTGCGTGATCGCCTGCCAGGCGGAAAACAACATTCCGGTTGTCGGGAAGCTACAAGTTGCGCATGGCCGCATCATGCACTGGATCCGCATTGATCGTTACTACGCCAGTCGCAAGCCGTTCAATGAGGACGGCGGCCACATGCCGGAGCATCCCGAGATGGTGTTCCAGCCGATGCCCTGCCAGCATTGCGAGAACGCGCCATGCGAAACCGTTTGCCCGGTCAACGCGACCGTTCACAGCGAGGACGGCCTCAACGTGATGGCTTACAACCGCTGCATTGGCACGCGATTTTGCTCGAACAACTGCCCCTACAAAGTGCGGCGCTTTAATTATTTCGATTACAACCAGCGTCCCGTCGGCAAGAGAAAGCTCATCGGCGCATTGAACATCTTTGAAGAATATTTTGCGCCGCTCACCACCAAGGGCGCGCCCGACACGATGAAGATGCAGAAGAATCCTAACGTGACTGTTCGCATGCGCGGCGTCATGGAGAAATGCACCTACTGCGTGCAACGCATCGAAGAAGCAAAAATCGTCGCGCTGGCGCGTGCAGGCGCTTCGCCGGACAAGCGCATCCCGCGCGATTCCTTTACGACCGCGTGCGCGCAAGCTTGTCCAACTGAAGCGATCGTTTTCGGCGATATCAAGGACTCAAAGAGCCGCGTCTCGAAGATGAAACAACAGGACCGCAATTATCGGATCCTGGATTATTTGAACGTTGTTCCGCGAACGAGTTATCTCGCCCGCCTTCGCAATCCAAATCCGAAAATGCCGGACGCGAAAGATGTCGGCATCGCAAGCCAGGTCGAGGCATTACCGGAGTAGCCCGATTTAATATGGACGGAGCATCAGCAACAGCACCGGAAGTCCAGGAGGCAGAGCGGCAAATTGCGCATGTGCCGCTGGTGTTGAACCGGCGCAATTTCAACTGGCTCACGCAGCGTATTTCCGGCGTCATCGAACAACCCGCTCCGCGGTGGTGGTGGGTGTGTTTCATGACTACTGCGAGCATTGCAACGTTTGGCCTTTTTTGTATTGGCTATCAGATTTCCACCGGCGTCGGCACATGGGGAAATCAGATCCCGGTCGGCTGGGCCTGGGACATCACTAACTTCGTTTTCTGGATCGGTATCGGACACGCGGGCACACTGATCTCAGCGATCTTGTTTTTGCTTCGCCAAAAGTGGCGTACGTCGATCAATCGTTCCGCAGAGGCGATGACGCTCTTTGCAGTTATGTGCGCGGCGATTTTCCCAGGCATCCACGTCGGCCGGTTCTGGATGGCGTGGTATATGGCACCGATACCTAACAACTGGGGTATCTGGCAAAACTTTCGCAGCGCGCTCATGTGGGACGTGTTCGCGGTCTCGACATATTTTACCGTGTCGGTTTTGTTTTGGTACACTGGTTTGGTTCCGGACTTGGCGACGTTACGCGATCGCGCGACCACGCGGATCAGGAAATTTCTATTTGGAATTTTCGCTCTTGGGTGGCGCGGCTCGAATCGGCACTGGCGCCATTACGAAATGGCGTATCTGCTGTTGGCCGGTCTATCAACGCCGCTGGTTCTCTCGGTGCACAGCGTCGTATCGTTCGACTTTGCCAGCACCGTCATACCGACGTGGCACACGACTATTTTTCCGCCTTACTTCGTCGCGGGCGCAATCTTCGGCGGCTTTGCAATGGTGCTGACGTTACTCTTACCCGCACGCGCGATTTTCAAATTGCAGGACGTGATCACGCCGCAGCACATCGATAAAATGGCGAAGATCATTTTGTTGACCGGCTCGTTCGTCGCTTACGCATACACGATGGAATTTTTTATCGCGTGGTACAGTGGCAATCACGACGAGCGGTTCGCGTTTTGGAACCGCATTTTCGGCCCTTACTGGTGGTACTGGTGGTTCGGAATGTTGTTTTGCAACGTGCTTTCGCCGCAGCTGTTTTGGTTCCGCTGGTGCCGGCATAACGTGCTGGTCGTTTTCTTCGTCTGCATGTGCGTTAACGCCGGCATGTGGTTCGAGCGCTTTATCATTATCGCAGGCGGTTTGATCCGCGATTTTCTGCCTTCGTCATGGAGAGTTTATCACCCTACCTGGGTCGATATTTGGACGTACATCGGCACGATCGGAATTTTCACTTCGCTGTTCCTTCTATTCATTCGATTTCTCCCGATGATCGCAATGTCGGAAGTGAAGACGGCCACACCCGAGGCGGACCCGCATTATGGGGAACCGCCGGATCCGGAATCGGTTTCCCGGGGCGGAAAGGAGCGCACACGATGATAAAGACTCCATACGGCCACAAAGTTTATGCCATGGCAGCGGAGTATCCGAGCGCCGCGGCGCTTTACGAAGCGGCAAAGCGTGTGCGCGATGCCGGTTTCCGGCGATGGGACGTGTATTCGCCATTTCCGATCCACGGAATGGACGGCGCGATGGGGATCGGCAAATCGTGGCTGAGCGGCTGGGTTCTATTTGGCGGAATCTCCGGATTCCTTACCGCGGTACTCGTCGAATTTGGCCCGTCATCATTTCTGTACCCGCTCGATGTGCATGGTAAGCCCACAAACTTTTTCACTGTTCCAGCCTTTTTCCCGATCATGTTCGAGCTCACGGTGCTCTTCGCCGCATTTTCGGCGTTCTTTGCGTGGCAAATCATGAATCGCCTGCCGCGCTGGAACCATCCAATGTTTAACTGGGAACGTTTCAGCCGCGTGACCAATGACGGATTTTTCCTGGCAATCGAAGCTCGCGACCCGCGGTTTACGGAGAACGCCGTGTACGAGCTGTTGGAGCAAACCGGCGGCGAGCATATCACCATCGTGCACGAGGACTAAATATGCTCCGCGCATTCTTCGTAATTTTTATCCTGTGCGCGATCACGACACTCGCCGTGCTTGGATTTCGCGGGCAAAAAGGTACGCAACCGCCATTTGAGATTTTCCCAGACATGGTGCGTCAACCGAAAGTGCGCGCACAGGCGCCTCTCGATTTTTTTGCTGACGGTCGCGGTCCGCGTTTGCCAGTCGCTGGGACGGTTCCCGTCGGCTACGAAATGCCGAAACCCAAGATTGAGGGCTCGCCACCCGGCATGCCAGGAGGAGACGCGCCGGAAGAAGCGCACATGCGGATCGCCTTCAGTGCGGGAACCGATTACTTCAATACCGGCAAAATGGGGGACCAATGGGGAAGCGGGATTCCGCTGCCGGTAACGCGCGAGTTAATGGAGCGGGGGCAGCAGCGATTCAACATCACTTGCGCGATGTGCCACGGCGCCACAGCTGCCGGCAATGGGATTACCAAACAATACGGGCTTGCGACCGTAATTTCGCTTCAGGACGATCGCCTTCGCAAAATGTCTGACGGCGAGATTTTCAACACCATTACAAACGGAAAAAACACGATGATGCCTTACGGGCCGAACATCGTCGTCTCGGATCGCTGGGCCATTATTGCTTACCTGCGCGCGTTGCAACGCAGCCAGCACGCGACGATTGCCGATGTTCCGGAAGACCGTCGTGCGGAAATGGACAAACCGGCGTCACCGCCACCGACGACAGCTACTCCTGCAAAATGAGCGAGCGTTTACATACGCCACCGATGCCAGAAGGCGAATATTTCGACAGCCGTCGATTTACCGGCCTTTCAACTCTGCTCGGCGTGATTGCTGTTGTAAGCCTGGTGCTCTGCGTTGTCGGCGCGTTCGTGAATCCGCATCAATTCAGTTACTCCTGGTTGTTTGCGTTTGCGTTTTTCTTTACGCTCTGCGCCGGCTGCTTCTTCTGGACGATTGTTCACCACGCCACCGACGCCAACTGGTCCGTAGTTGTGCGGCGTCAATTGGAAAACATCGCTGTGCTGTTAGGCGCGCTGGCAGTTCTTTTTATTCCGATCCTGCTGCTGCGCCACCATCTCTACTCATGGATGGACATTCCGCCCGGGCATGAGGCGAACCTGGATTCCAAGCGCGCGTATCTCAATTTTCATTGGTTCTTTATTCGTACGATTATCTTCTTTGGTTTCTGGATCGTTGCGTCCCAATTGCTGCGGCGATTTTCCGCACGCCAGGACAAAGACGGAAATCCGCTTTTCACGATTTGGATGCGCCGGCTGTCGTTCATCAGTCTGCCGCTGTTCGCGCTTTGTCTCACGTTCGGCGCGGTCGATTGGATGATGAGCCTCAACTACCACTGGTATTCAACCATGTTCGGGGTGTACATCTTTGCCGGAACAGCGGGCGCCTCAATGGCCTTGCTAGTGCTCGTGATTACCGCTTTACGACAAGCCGGTTACCTCAATGGCGTCGTTACACTCGAGCACTACTACATCATGGGAAAGTGGATGCTCGCGTTCTGCGTCTTCTGGGCCTACATCGGTTTTGGCCAGTACATGCTGATCTGGTATGCAAACATCCCGGAGGAAACCCAATTTTTCCTGATTCGAAATACGCAATCGTGGTGGGCGCTCAGCATGATTCTGGTGATCGGTCGGTTCTTTGTACCGTTCGGGATTTTGCTACTGCAATCGATTAAGAAAAATCCGCATCAGCTTAGCATCCTGGCCGGCTGGATGCTTCTTATGCAAATGCTGGACATGTATCTGATCGTTTTACCTGCGTTACATGGGACCGGCGTGCACGTAAGCATCTGGGATTTTGTTTGCCTGGTCGCGATCGGTGCCACGCTCAGTTTTGTTTATCTGCGAGTGGTGCCCAGGACTTCGCTGTTTCCTGTCCGGGACCCGCGTCTGATTGAATCTCTAACCACCGTCAACTGACATGGCCGAGACCCAATCAGCTCACAGCATTGCCTACTCGCGCGCGCCATTGTCCGCGTGGCTTGGTATCGTGTGTCTCTTCGTCTTATTCGGTATCATCGTGCTTGCGGTGATCGGGCCGTCGCCGCGAACGAGTGATTACGAAGAAGCGCGCGCAAAAAAGCGCATGGAAAAATTGAAGGCGTTGCAAGAAGAAAACCAGAAGGACCTCACGACGTACGAGTGGCTCGATAAGAACAAAGGCGTTGCCCGAATTCCGATTGATCGCGCAATGGAAGTCACAGTCGCCGACCTGGCGCAAAAAAAGCCCGCGCCAGCTGGCCCGATCGCTACGCCGGCAGCGCAAACAGCGCCCGCCGGAGCGTCGGCCGCACCTGCTGCTTCGCCTCAAGGAGCGGCGGTCTCCAGTCCGCCCGCCGAAGCCGCAGCGAAGGCGGGCCCGCCATCTGCAATCGCCGCGTCGCCTTCTGCAGCAACTGAACAATCACCATCGGCACCCGCTTCTCCCGCACCAGCGACTACGCCATGAACACGCAGCACTTTGACCGCGCAAGCTGAATGAACACTACCGGAATTCCATTGAAAGACCCTGAGGTCTCCGCTGCTGCCGGCGATACGGAGCAGTTGGAGCGCGCGTATATCGACGCGTCGACGCGTGTGCCCGTGCTGATGTTTTATACTTCGGCGATCGCGTGGCTGATCGTGGGCACCGTTTTGGCGATGGTCGTCTCCTTTAAGTTGCACTCACCGGATCTGCTCAGTGGCATTAGTTTTCTCACTTGGGGACGGCTGCGTCCGGCTCACCTGAACGTGATGGTTTACGGTTGGGCGTCAATGGCCGGGATGGGCACAGCCGTTTGGTTGATGGCAAGATTGTGCCGGTCGACGTTGCGATTTCCACTGTTGATCGCCGCCGGCGCTGTGTTCTGGAACGTGGGCGTGCTGATAGGCGTCGGGGCAATCCTGCTTGGTGATAGCACCGGTTTTCAGTGGCTCGAGTTTCCGCGTTATGTGGCCGTCATTCTGTTTGTCGCCTACACGCTCATGGCTTCATGGGCGGTGCTTATGTTTCGGTATCGGCGCGGCGACCAAATTTACATCACTCAATGGTATTTACTTGGCGCGTTCCTATGGTTCCCGTGGCTTTATGCGGCCGGACAGCTGATGCTCTTTGTCGTCCCTGTGCAGGGCGTTTTGCAATCGGCAGTGACATGGTGGTATGCCAATAATCTGCTGTTCCTCTGGTTCGGCGCCATCGCTCTCGGCACGGCGTATTACATGATTCCGAAGGTGATCGGACGTCCGGTTTACAGTTATCACCTGGCGACCATCGGTTTTTGGACATATGCGCTTTTTTCAAGCTGGACCGGAATGACGCGATTGATCGATGGTCCGTTTCCGGCGTGGATGGTCACTGCGAGCATCGCCGCGACAATTTTGACGATGATTCCTGTCGCCACCGTGGGACTGAATCATCATTTGACCATGCAGGGATATTTCCCGTTGCTGCGCTATAGCCCGACTCTGCGCTTCACCGTCTTCGGTGCCATGTCTTACACGGTCTTTAGCGTCATCGGCGTGTTGATCTCGCTCCGATCGGTTGCGAGCTACGTGAATTTCAGCCAGGTGAGCATCGCGTATACGCATCTTGGTTTGTATGCGTTTTTCACGATGACGATTTTCGGTTCGATGTACTACATCGTGCCGCGACTGGTTGGCCGCGAATGGCGTTACGGTTCACTGATTAAACTGCATTTCTGGGCATCTGCCTACGGCATTGGACTGATGACGCTCATGCTGCTTGTCGGCGGCTTCATGCAAGGCGCGAGCGTGGAAAACCCAGGGCTGCCATTCAGCGAGAGCATCGAAACAGTGTTGCCATATCTTCGCGGACGCAGCATTGCCGGCATTTTGCTGACCGTATCGCATTTTATTTTCGCGTATCACTTCGGTCTGATGCTTTTGGGATTGGGCCGCACATCGACTGTCCCGACATTTCTAAACCCGATCGAAGCCGAAACATCCGGAGGTCATTGATGAAAGGCCTTGCTCCTCTCTTTCTGGGAATCTTCGGCACGTTTGCCTTTTCGTGGATCGGCCTCACGGTCATTCCCACGTGGCAAATCGGACATCTCAATCCTGAATCCGACGAAGAGGGGACGGACATTTATCCACGTCCGCAATCCGGAATGTTCAAACAGGGCGAGCACGTTTACGCGGCAAACGGCTGCGTCTATTGCCATACTCAACAAGTCCGCGCCGACTACATCGCCGACGATATCGAGAGAAAATGGGGCACTCGCCGCAGCGCGCCGCGCGATTACATTTTTGATCGTCCAGTCTTTCTAGGAAAAATGCGAATGGGCCAGGACCTCGCAAACATTGGCGCGCGAGCGCCAGCGCCCGAGGAATCTCCGGCGCCCGCGCCCCAAGGAGCGGCGGTCTCCAGTCCGCCGTCTTCACCAGCAACAGCATCCGCAGCGTCGCCCGGGACTTCGCCTGCGAGCGCGGCTTCGCCAAATGCGTCACCGCCGCCGGGACAGCCGACCGGTGTTGCTTCGCCATCCCCCGGACAAATGACGAACACGACTCCCGGAGGAAGCAGTCCTGTAGCACCGAGTGCGCAGACTCCCGGCGCGCCATGGCCGATCCAAACAGCCGGCTTGCCGCCGATGTATTCTGCCGCGTGGCACCATGTGCATCTTTACGCGCCGCGCAGTATCAACCGTGATTCAAACATGCCGGCGTACCGTTTCCTCTACGAAAAACGACGCATCGCCGGAGAACGTTCTGCGGAAGCGTTGCAACTTTCGGGTTCCGACGCGCCACCGGAAGGTTGGGAGATTGTTCCCACGTACGATGCGAAATGTGTCGTGGCTTATTTGATGGGACTTAATCAATCTCATTCATTGAAAGACGTCAGATCGGTCGGAGCCGCACCTGCAACTGGTGGAGCTCCCGCGCCAGCGGCCCAGGGTGCTTCGCCCGCTCCCCCAGCCGTAGGATCGCCTGCTGCTCCTAAGAAATAAGGCAATGAACGACGAACCGAAAACGCCGCTTCGCACAGGGCAGGGAATGGATTACGGCGAACAGGCCGACGTGCAACAGGTGCACGCCGCTGTGCAGCGCGAGAAACGCGAACCGCGCGTGGGCGCCGAGCCGTTGTCAATTTGGCTAATCGCGATCTATGGACTGGCGATTTTCTTTGGCGGCGCGTACCTCGGCCGTTACTCGGGAAATTTCATCACCGGCGGACTTGATCCGATGGGTTCGCCGCCGGCGCCCAAGAAAGCAGTGGCAGGCGGACCAGGCGGCGGCGAGCAAGCTGAACTTTCGCCGCACGACCGAGGCAAAAAGATTTTTGCGGCAAATTGTCAGACCTGTCACCAGGCCAACGGTCTTGGCGTGGCGGGCCAATATCCACCGCTTGCAGGTTCAGAATTTACGAATGGGGGCTCGCGGCGAATGGGCATGATCGTGCTCAAAGGTTTGCAAGGCCCGGTCACAGTTAAAGGCCAGCAGTTCGGCACTGCGGTCATGCAACCGTGGGACAAAACTTTAACCGACGCAAAAATTTCCGATGTCATGACATACGAGCGAAGCGAGTGGGGGAATAACGCCAGTCCTGTTACAGCCGAACAAATCGCCGCGTTACGCAAAGAACTCGCGAGTCACCCCGAATCATTCGTCGAGCACGATATCCTCGCAGCCCCTGACGAAGATCTTCCCGGCGGCGCAGCATCCGCTGGAGGGGCACCGCCGAAACCCGGCGAAGCCGCGAAACCCGCGCCGCCACCAAAACCGTAGAGCAGGACGCGCGTCTCGCGTGCTGGCGAATGCGTCCTCGCGTTCGCGAACTTTGCCGGTTTCATTTCTTCAAGTCGGATTCTTTTCGTTCGCGGCTCGACAATTGGTAGGGACGGACCGCTGGGCCGTCCGTCTTCTTTGCGCGCTCGGCCTTTCGGGGGACTCAGGGCAGGCGTCATTTCGTGCCCTACCGGTTTTTATGCGGCCCCGTTTTCTTCCGCCACCCATGTAACGCTTCAACGTTTCAACGAATTACGTCCGCGAAGCGATTCCTCGCTATTAGGTCAATGTCTGCGATTGGTATCATATGCCACTGGAGCCTTGTCCCACCTGCGGCTACGCGCTTTCCACCGTCGATCATCATTGCCGTCATTGTGCTACCGCATCGCGGGCAATTCCGTCGCGGCTCTTTGATGCGAAACACCTGCAGCAAATGATTATTATGGGAGTGGTGGTGTTAAGCGTTCTCGTTTACTTGATCTTCGTTCGTTAACGAAAAGGCGCGGAGAGAGCAAGTCAGGCTGCGACCTGCACCAAGTTATAGCTTGGGGCCGTCCTCCTCGACGTTGACTTTGCGGATTGCAAGACGAGCCTTTCTCATCATGGGCGACAAATCTCCGAAAGCGAATCAGAAGCACAAGGCACAGCAACAGGCGAAAGCCAACAGCG
>JBARMF010000515.1:0-5822 GCA_049802315.1 Candidatus Udaeobacter sp. | reverse complement strand
AACCGACACTGGCCGCGCTGTTCTAGCCGTTTTTCTTCCGCTGATAGTTTGTTGCGGCGGCGGAGTGCTCATCGCATTTATGTTTATGGGCGCCTGGACCGCGTCGCATCATTAGTGTTCGGCACATGCAGCTTTCTGTTCGGCGGCTCGCTCCGGGCGAACTTGATCATGAGTTGATTTGGTTGAGCGCGTCGGTTTTATCGCTCGCCTTTGCCGCTGCCTGGTTAACGCTTGGATTGCCGTGGCCGCGCTGCATGTTTCACGATCTTACCAACCTGCCGTGCGTGACGTGCGGAATGACGCGATGCGCCATTCAATTTTTCCACGGTCATTTTCTTGCGGCGTTCCAGTGGAACCCATTCGTGTTCACAGTTCTTTGCGGCGTGATTGCGTTCGACATATACGCGCTTACAACAGTCATAGCGCGCACGCCGCGACTGCGGATCCATCTTTCCACGCAGCGCGCGAAAACGTTTTTGCGTGTCTCAGTCATCTCTGTGCTCGCGCTAAACTGGATTTATTTGCTAGTGCACTGGCGCAACTTCTAGCAATCAAGGAGTGACGGCTTCCCAGCCGTCAAAAATCCAAATCGACGGCTCCCCAAGCCGTCGCTCCTTGAAAGCGTCTGACACAGAGGCCTACAATTTTCTTCGTGCACTTCGTGCCCTTCGTGGTTCAACTTCTTCCCTCATGCGAATTCTGGTTACAGGCGGCGCCGGCTTTATCGGGTCGCACCTTTCCGAGAAGCTGCTCGCTGGCGGGCATGAAGTCGTCATCCTGGACGATTTCAATGATTTTTACGATCCGCAGATCAAGCACGCGAATATCGCTGGCTTCGCAAAAGACGTAGCCGTTTGTCACGTCGATCTTCGAGAGAGCGAGTCGGTCCGAACTGTGTTTGGCCGCGAAAAAATGGATGCGATTGTGCACCTGGCTGCGCGCGCTGGTGTCCGGCCATCCATTCAATCGCCGCGGCTTTATTACGACACGAACGTTATCGGAACATTGCATCTTCTCGAGGCGGCACGCGTGGCGGGAGTTGAAAAATTTATCTTCGCTTCGAGCTCATCTGTATACGGAGCTTCAAAGACCGTCCCATTTTCCGAGGACCAACATCTAACCCAGACAATCAGTCCATACGGCGCGACAAAAATTGGAGGCGAATTTCTTTGCTCGACTTATTCGCACCTTTACCAGATGCGAGTCATAGCTCTTCGGTATTTCACTGTTTACGGCCCGCGGCAGCGTCCCGATCTGGCGATTCATCAATTCACCCGGCGCATTTATGCCGGGCAACCAATCGACCAGTTTGGGGATGGCAGCACGCAGCGCGATTACACCTACATAGATGATATCATTCAGGGCACCTTGGCCGCGCTCGATTACGATGGCCCAATGTATGACATTTTTAATCTCGGCGAGAATCAGACGATTCAGCTGAAAGAACTCATTTTGGCGATCGAAAATGCCGTGGGAAAAAAAGCCAAAATCAATCGACTCGCCGAACAACCTGGCGATATGCCGCGGACCTACGCGGATATTTCGAAGGCGACAAAATTACTTGGATACAGCCCGACAACGAAATTGAGCGAAGGCTTGCCCAAATTCGTGGAGTGGTTTCTGCAGAGTCAAAGAACGGCGCGCACGGAGTGACGCGCCCTACCGAGAAGTATCACACATCGTGTGGGTAGGGCGGGCAGTACTCTGCACGCCGATCTATTTCGCCCGGCACTGAATTACCCATTGGCCCACAGCTGTTGTAATCTCTTCCCGTGATTTCGGGGCTACCTTTCGAGCAACGCGCCTGCTTTATCGCCGGCCAGGCAAAATCGGGCACCACGCTGTTGGTGGCGCTGCTAGACAGTCATCCCGAACTGCTCGTATTGCCCGAGGAAACAGCCTATTTTCCAACGGTGCTGACCAAATATGCGCCGCGCGGCCGCCGGGCGCAGTTGGAATATCTGACCAAACAGTCGCTTTCCAACGTGCTATTCGGCGGCCCGTGCAAATGGGGAAAGCGCAATTATGCATCCTTTCCTCGCGAGAAATTTCTCCAGACATTTGAACGCGCGGCAATCGATCCGGCGAACGCACACGAGGATTTGTTAGTCCTCATGGTGAAAGCGTACGCGGCAACGCTTGAGTGCCCGCTTGATTCGATCACGCGCTGGGTAGAAAAAACTCCGGCGAATCGAAATCACGTCAGTGCGATCGTCGATCGCTTCCCGCATGCAAAGATTCTGGTTACACTGCGGGACCCGCGCGCGATTCTCGCGGCGCAAATCGCGCTGGAGAAAACGCGGCAAACCGGACGGTTCTCGACTTACTACGTAATTGCGCATTGGCGGGTTGCTGCCAAACTGGCCAAGCGAATCCGCGACGTAGAAGTTCCCGGGCTCGTCGTCCAGTACGAGCGGCTGGTGCGTGAACCAAGCAGAACGATGGAAGAAGTTTGCAGGTACCTCGGGATCGACTTCGACCCAGACACAGTGTTGACGCCGACGAAAATGGGTCAGTTCTGGAGCGGTAACTCCGCGGCGCGCATTAACTTTTCGCAAATCAGCACCGAACCTGCGACGCGCTGGGAAGGCGAGCTTTCCGAGGACGAAATCGGCTGGGTAGAATGGCATTGCCGCGATCTGATGCCGGAGTTTGGCTACGAACCCCGGCTGAGCCGACGCGAATTGCGCTATTTTGTTAGGCCAATTCGCGGCGAGCGCCCGCGCGAGTATCTCAAATCGCGAGCGTATTCACTGCGCGACGATTGGATTCGTGGCGCAGCCTAACGCGTCTGACTTGCAATTCGTGGTAAGCAAGCCATAATGAGCGCGAGATGTCGGGAATCTTCTTCGATCTTCCGAGCGTCCGGTTCCTACAACGATTCAGATTTCTTCAACTGATGCTGCAAACCTTCGCGGCATCGCTGTTTCGTTCGTTGCGTGCGCCGGCTTGCGCTTTGAGACAAGGCCGTTCCCGGTATGACGAGGCGGAGTTTCCATCGGCGTCGCACAGTGCTTGGAACGAGTTTGACTCGGCTCTTGATGAGTCGCGCGCCACGGACGGTGTCCCGACCCTTTTCGGGGCGCTCCGCCCTTTTGACAATTGGAAAACAATTAAGGATCAACATGAACTCTTATTCATCAGAAAGACGCCCACGCCGCCCGCGCGGTGGGGGCCGCCGCAGAGGAAATCAGGAACGCTTTCGGGGACCCCAGGAACCGGCGAAGACGCAGAAAAAAACGTTCTGGCAGCGTGTTGCCGAATTTTTCGGAAATGGCGGCGAGAAAAAGAAAGCGCCGGCACAACCGCGCAATGGCACGCAGCCAACATCGCGACCTGCGCGCAAGCCAGAACGGGTTGAAGTTACGTCGCCGCGTCTCTACGTTGGCAATTTGTCCTTCGACGCCACCGAGAGCGATCTCTTCGAATTGTTCAATGGCGTTGGACACGTGCACAACGCGGAGGTCGTAAGCTATCGGCACAACCAGCGCTCGAAAGGTTTTGCGTTTGTGCAAATGCAAACCGTCGAGGAAGCGAAACGCGCTGTGGAGGAATTGCACGACAAGGAATTCCTCGGTCGCAGGCTCGTTGTGAGCGGCGCGAAATCCGATCAGCACCAGCCGCATTAGGGCGTGAAACAAGGAATGACGGCTTCCCAGCCGTCATCATTGATTTCGACGGCTTGCCAAGCCGTCGCTCCTTGAACAAACACCGCGGCCTCGCTATCTCTTAATCTCAAGATAAGCGCGCGCCTCGACGTGATTCGTCCCGGGCTGGAACTGTTCGACGCGCATTTGTTTCAGGAACCAGCGGCTCTCGATTTTTTGCGCGGACACTACCTCGAAGCGTTTGATTAGTTTCGCGTCCCAGTCGTAGCCCTCCATGCGCATCAGTGCGCCGCTTGCCTTGTCCACCCACAACAACACGTTCGAATAGGGCGAGTCGTGAGAGGGTGCGCGCAACTGGAGTTTCCAACATTTCCGGGTGCGGACATTTTCCTCGCCTACTACGCGCGCAGTCGGCCAGTAGAGAAATTTGAATGCGAGATCTCCGTACAACACAATTGTGCCGCGAATCTTTTCCTGGAGCTTCGACGCTCCTACTTTTTCTGTTCCGGCGTCGCTTACCAACTCAAGGCGTGAGCTGTTTTCGCCCAGCCGCAACTCAAGAGTTTCATCCGGATCTGTGAAGGTATACCGGATTAAAGGCCCATTTTGCATCAGGCGAAACGGAACCACCGTGTCATCTTGACGAAGTTGCCCTTGCAGATCGATCTGCTGGCGCGATTCAACCATGCGAACTGAATCGAGAATGTCTTTGGCGGATGGCGGAGGCTCGGCGAAAACCGACATGACTGCGAACGTCATAAAAATGACGAATGACGAATGACGAATGACGAACGAATGACGAAATCCGAATGAAAAATGGCAAACCTTTAATTGCATGTTCGTCGTTCGAGAATTCGAGCTTATTTCGTCATTCGTCATTCGTGCTTCGTCATTGCACCGCGTTTGTTTATTAGAAGGCCAGCGAGTAAAACTAAATCCGATTGATCCTTATTCGCATGGAGCAGTCCCTTTTTCACACCATTAACCAACATTGGACGAGTCCGGCCCTCGACGTGTTCATGGCGGGGTTGAGCGATTCTCAAATTTGGATGCCGTTCTTCATCGCAATTGGAATTGGTGCCCTGGTTTTCGGCGGATTCAAAGCCCGCGCGTTGGTTATCTGTCTCGGAATGTCTTTGGCAATCGCGGCACTGGTCACGAGTGTGTTAAAATCTGCCGTGGCCCGTCAGCGGCCAAAACAAGTCCAGAGTGTCCGGATGGTGCAGTTACAAAAAGCGCGGCCAAAGTTTTTTACACTGTTTAAAAAGCCGACCATTCGAACTTCTGATTCTTCAGATCGCACCCGCTCGGGACCATCTTTTCCGTCTGGACACACTGTAAACAACACGATTGCTGCGACGTATTTTACTTTATTTTACCGACGCCGTGGCTGGCTGTACTGGTTTGTCGCTCTAGCAGTCGGATATTCGCGAATTTACCTGGGCGCGCATTGGCCCACCGACGTGGTGTCGACGCTCTTTCTCGGAATCGGTGAAGCATTGCTTTTGCTCAGCCTCTTTGAAGTAACTTGGAGAATCGCGGCGCGGAGATGGATGCCCGGCGTGTTCGCGCGCCATCCGAGTTTGCTTGGTGGTTTCGATGGTACGGCGCGACGGCCGGTCGCGCCGGAGCGCGCAATATGAGCACCACCCGCGCAGTCTGGCTGTTTGTTGTCGCGTTGACGGCGATTCGTTTTTCACTTCTGGCAACGACAGATCTTTCCTTCGACGAAGCACATTACTGGATGTGGTCGGAGCGACTGGCACCTGCCTACTTCAGCAAGGGACCTGGTATCGCTTTCGCCATACGCGCGAGCACAGCTGTTTTCGGCGCCAACGAGTTTGGTGTTCGCTTGTTTAGTCCTGTGCTCGCAGCGGCCACAAGTCTGCTCCTGTTTTATTTTGCGCGCCGTTTGTTCGGCGCCACAGCTGGCCTTTGGACGGTCATTGCCTTGAATGCCACGCCGATTTTCAACATCGGTGCAATCGTGATGACGATCGATGCGCTGTCGATTTTTTTCTGGATGGCTGCGATGTTTACCTTTTGGCTCGCAGTGGAAAACCCCGAACGCTTTCGGGGCTCCTGGTATTGGCCGTTTACCGGTCTGCTGATCGGACTGGGATTTCTCTGCAAGTACACGAACGCGTTCGAATTAATTTCGGTGTTACTCGTGCTGGCGCTCGTGCCACGGTTACGTCGGGAGTTCAAACGCCC
>JBARMF010000514.1:0-1666 GCA_049802315.1 Candidatus Udaeobacter sp. | reverse complement strand
CCACGCGGAAAATACCAGATGTCGCCCGGATCGAAGTCGTTCGTCTCGGTTTGCCCGGCTGGGTTAATCACAGTGGTGCGCGCGCGACCTTTCAACACAAACGCCCATTCCGCAGCAGTTGCGTGCCAGTGCAACTCGCGCATCACGCCGGGTTCGAGCTGCATCGAGACGCCCGCGATGCCTTTCGAGATCGGCAGTTGGTCGACAGTTACTTCTTTGCCAAAGCTGTTCCCGAGAACTCTCCCCTTCGATTTCTCCAGTTCGAATTTGAACGTCGGCAATTCTTTTCCAGACAAAAGCGTGTCAGGAACATTGTTTTGAAAGCTGTTATCGCTCATCAACACGCTTTCTTAAAGCGCTTCGGGTGTGGCGATCAAGCGAATCCTTGAGATCCAAGGAATGACGGCTTCCAGCGGTCAACTTAAAACCGACGGCTGCCCCCGCCTTCGCCGAGGCTACGGCGGGCAGGCAAGCCGTCGCTCCTTGGGAAACAGGTGAATCGCGCTTTCAGCGCTGGCGGTTAAGCCATCTTAGGCATCCTGGGCGTCGCCCCAGGTTCGCCACGGCGAATCCGTCCTGTGGCGGACTCGCAATTAATGACGCGCCTTTGGCGCTAAACAGATGGGAGCCTGTGAACGAAAACGAAACCTTCGGTGCGCGGCTACGCCCAGCTGCGGCATCGGGGCTCGCCAATCCGCGGAGCGCGTTGGGTCAGCTACCGCCGGAGGCTGATCTAGTAACCCTGGTCGGTCTGAAAATTATTGCTGTCGTCCGCCTGATCCAACCCCAACGCTCCGACTGTCGGCTCATCGATTGCTCCCGTGATTGGCAAGCCATAATCGCGCTGGAAATTCGCGATAGCCGCTCGCGTATCGACGCTCAGAGAGCCTGTAATTGGACCATAATAGTAGCCTGCGCCTTGCAACGCGTTCTGGACGTTCCCTATGACTTCGTCAGGGAGCAAATTACTGTACGTGTAGACCGGTCCATCGTAGTCGTAGTAGCTCTGTGATGGATCGTAGCCATAGGCTGGATACCAGTAGCTCCCGTCCAGGAAATAATAGCCGGTCGGTACGAAGACGATCGTGTCACAATGGTCGTGCCACCAGTTACGGTCGTGCCACTCGTGCCAATGACGACGGAACGCTTCGTCATGGCCGATGCGATCTTTTTTGTGGCGCCAGTTTTTGCCATTGGCGTCTTTCGGCGTTTCAGGTCCCGCCTGTGGATCACGGTTTGCGACGTGCCGCTGAGGATTCATCGTCGCAAGGGTCTGATTGTTATCACCGAACGGGCGCCGTTCACGCATCGTTGCTAATGTGCGCAATTCATTTTGACGCGTCGCTGGATCCACAATGTTTCCATCGCGCATAACAACGCCGCGTCGTTGGCGCATTGCCGCCAACGTGCGCAATTCAGTTTGTCGTGTCGCCGGATCAATTGCGATGGGTTGTTGCACTGATCCGCCGCGCGGCGCGTTTAACGTTGCAACACTGAAATTGGGAGTCCGGACGATCGGCGAGTAAGTGCCCTGCAGATTAGCTGACGGCTGCGCTATCATGCGAGGCAGATTCGAGTTAAACCTTTGGGGGTTTAATGCAATTGGTCGGCCGGCGACCTGCGGCGCCACGCGTGCGCCCGCCACTGGCGCGCCGCGCCTCGGCAC
>JBARMF010000513.1:0-2387 GCA_049802315.1 Candidatus Udaeobacter sp. | reverse complement strand
GCTTGACGGCAGTCAGCGGTATCCAGCAAGATCTGAATGTGTTCACATCGTTCTCCTGCGATGAAGCGACGCTGATACCAGGCTTGCGTGTGGACTACATACCCACAACCTGTGGCAGTCCCACGCCAACCGCCACGCCAACAGCTACAGCAACGGCAACGGCAACAGCGACAGCTAGTACGACACCGCGTCAAACTCCGTCACCGCGGCCGCGGCCAACACCGCCGCCTCGCCCGTAGGTCATAGCGGGAGCGAAAGGATCATTAGCGATTAGCCTGTAGGGGAAGCTGCCAGCTTCCCCTACAGCTTTTTACCCCGAGAGTCCCGCCGTGAGCTGATAAGGCACGGCTCGTCCTCGGTGCTTGGATATCTGGGCGGTCAACTGTTCGGCGGCCTGACAAACCGTCGATCTCGAACGAATTGCCTTTGACTGCCGCTGCGTCTGCGCTGTTGAGATCTGGCACCTTAGATCAGGCGAGACGGACTAAGCAGCGGGACAAAGCCGCCTCTGCGGACCAGGCGTCGCAGCGGAAATTTTACTTTTTAGCGTTGAAAAAGCTTGACCAAATTCGGCGCAACAGCTACAAGGACATTTCCTGCATCTTGAGGTCTCTTGAATCAAAGCATCCACCCCGCTTAAGCGAGGCCAACAGCGTCTAGACTCTTCAAGAATGCGCCTCACATAAACCCAAATTCCAACAATGAAAAAGAAACGCTCCACTCGCTCCAAAGATACCCGTCATAATCTCTTCAATCTCCGCACTCCCGCGACCGGGGGACGAAGGCGCTTGGGCGAAGGCGGGTTCATTAACCTCCGTGTGCTGCTCGCACTGCTCTTTGCTTTCACCGGCGTGGCACTTGCAATATTCGCGGGCAGGGACTTCGCAGTGCGCCCTGCGTCTGAACCCGATCGCTACATGCCTGTTCCGGGCAGCAAGCCAGAGACTGAAGCTGCTGGTCTGGCACGATTGGAACAGTACTGGCATGACCGTTTGACGTTTCCTACAGGCCGGTTCGATCCCGCGTGGGTGCGAGCTGCCGCGGATCAACATGCACGGATGGCAACCGGCGTCCCCGCTGGACAACATCTGAAACTTAATCTCGCCAATCCAAACGCGCTGAGTACGACCAATTTTACCGCGCTCGGTCCGCAACCGCTACGGATGACGGGCTGTTCGGGTTGTTTTAATTACACGACAACTGAAGGAAGAGTGAACGCCATTGCGCTCGATCCTACTACCACGACCAATGGCAGCATCGTGGCTTATCTCGGGTCAGTCGGCGGCGGTGTGTGGAAAACGACGAACTGTTGCAGCGCGACCACCAATTGGAACGTCGTAACTGATGATCCGCTGATTTCTACGACATCGATCGACACGGTTACGATTGATCCCAGTAACCACAACACGGTTTATGCTGGCACAGGTGACCTGAATTTTGGCTCTTTTGCCATGGGCAGCCAGGGGGTTCTCAAATCAACCGATGCAGGCGCCACCTGGACTGTGCTCGGCGCCGACGTGTTCGGCATGATTTACAATCAGCCGGCAGGACAATACCCCCAATACAATGCCGTTGGGAAGGTCCGTGTTGACCCGAACAGCAGTAACAAGGTGGTAGCCGGCACAAAGCAAGGTCTCTACTTTTCATATGACGGCGGCACCAATTGGAACGGCCCGTGTTTTACCAACAACTTCAGCACGCAACGCCAGGATGTAACGGGACTGGAGCTAAGCAATATGGGTGGCACCACTCGAATCCTTGTCGCGATCGGCACCCGAGGGTTTGCTACACCGGTCCAATATGACTTGGGTAACAACGGTGCTAATGGACTTTACACCGCCAGTATGGGCTCGAGCGGCTGCCCAAGCTTTACCTCCATCACCAGCAACGCCAATGGGTTTATCTTCGGCAATCAGGTTACCGGCAGCGCGTATCCGACAGGGGCGCCTATGAACGCCAGCAGCGGGAGCCCGTTTGTCGATACGACGACAGGCAACCAGCTAGGAAGAATTGAGATCGGTATCGCGCCGAATAACCCCAATTACATTTACGCGCAGGGCCAATCCATCACGCCGAATAGCAACGGTGGCTGCGGCAGTGCCAATGGGTGCCAGTTGGGTGCCTGGGCTACAACAGACGGTGGCGCGAACTGGGCTTATATGGAGGGCTCCCAAGGCGGCTCGCTGAGAAATTGCACCGGTGGCCAGGGCGACTATCCCCAGAACTGGTACGACCAGGGTATCGCGGTGGACCCAAACGATCCGGACCGCGTCTTTTTCGATACGTTCGATGTGTGGTTCACAACGCGCACAGGCACTGCGTGGAATGATATCACCTGCGGTTATTCTTATAGCGGAAGCGCAGGTCCCGTTCACGTGGATCAACAT
>JBARMF010000512.1:0-1673 GCA_049802315.1 Candidatus Udaeobacter sp. | reverse complement strand
GTTTCTGGTTTTCCCTGCAAAAATGGCGCAGAAATCCGCGGACAAGAATTGGAATGTCCTCTTTTCGCTCGCGTAGCGGTGGCATAACGATGCGCACGACGTTGAGGCGAAAATAAAGATCGTCGCGGAATTTTCCTTCGCGCACGAGTTGTTCCAGGTTCTTGTTTGTGGCTGCGAGCAGGCGCACATCGGCACGCAATGTTTGGTTGCCGCCAACGCGTTCGAACGCGCGCTCTTCGCTCATGACGCGTAGCAATTTGACCTGCGTGCTCGGATCGATCTCCCCTATTTCGTCAAGAAAAAGTGTGCCGCCATTAGCCTGCTCAAATCGGCCGACGCGCCGTTCGTGTGCACCGGTGAACGCGCCTTTCTCGTGTCCGAACAATTCGCTCTCGAGAAGTTGCGGCGAAAGCGCAGCGCAATGTACAACCACAAATTTCGATTTGTTTCGCCGGCTCAAATTGTGAATCGCGTGCGCGGCTAGTTCCTTGCCCGTGCCGCTCTCGCCTTCGATCAACACATTGGCCGATGAAGGGGCTACTTGTTTGATTGTCTCGAGCACGTCATGCAACGCCGGCGAATCGCCCCAGATGTTTTCGAGCCCGTAACGCTCGTCGACCTGTTCGCGGAGCGCGCGATTTTCCTGCTCAAGTTTGCGGCTTTGCACCGCCCGCGCGATGAGCAATTCGACTTTGTCGAGGTTCAGCGGCTTGGTGACGAAATCGTAAGCGCCGCGTTTCATCGCCTCGACTGCGACATCGACCGATCCGTAAGCGGTCATCATGATGCAAATCGGCGGACGCGACATTTTCAGCGCGCGCTCGATCAGGGTCATCCCATCTTCGCTGCCGAGGCGTAAATCAGTAAGAAGCACATCAACTTGCTCGCGCTCCAGCACGTCCATCGCACCAGCAATATCGGCGGAGACGTACACGTCGTAATCGTTCTCAAATAAACGCCGCAAGCCGTCGCGCGTATGCTTCTCGTCGTCAACAATCAGAACCGTGGGCTGAAGATCCATAAGGGAACCAACAACTAACCGCAGAGAACGCAGAGTTCATGGAGATTCAAAACATTTCTGTGGTTCGCGCGAGGTCCACGCTGTGACAAAACCTTGCGACTCTATGGCGCTTGCGCTGGAAACGTGTATCATCGCGCGTGCGTCAGCGAGTCTTTTGGGGTCTGATGTCAATTGTTCTTGTAAGCTGTCCCGCCCTGGTTGCTGGCGAGGACGCGGGCAGCGCAGACACGACTTGGAAAATCGTGGCTCATGACAAAGATCTTGAAATCTACGGCCGGCTGCGCCCAGGTTCGCCGCACAAGGAATTCAAAGCAGTTGGCCCGATTGACGCGCCCACTCGTGCTGTAGGCGCTGTGATCGACGATTTTCAAAATTATCCAAAGTTCATGCCTTTCACGACGGAATGTCGACTGATTAAACAGGATGGCGACACGATGATTGGGTATCAGCGGCTGTCGCCGAAGATTTGCGCAGATCGTGATTACACACTGCGCGTTTCGAAGAAATCATTGCCCGTACCGGATGGCGTGGTCTATACGAGCCGGTGGTCGCCTGCGAATGAACTGGGGCCGCCAGAAAAGAAAGGTGTCGTGCGCGTAAAAATTTGCGAGGGCAGCTGGCGGCTTGAGCCTGAAGGACCCGCCAAAACACT
>JBARMF010000511.1:0-2957 GCA_049802315.1 Candidatus Udaeobacter sp. | reverse complement strand
TGGCATTTCCCGCATTATTTTCGTTATGTCAGATCCGAATGGCTCGGACATCTGCGCGGCCTCACCGATGAGACGCACGATTTCCTCGGTGTGCCCGCCTATCAATTTGTGATCCTGCACGTGGCGTGGTGGTTTCCATGGTCTATCGCGCTGCTGCCGGGCGTCATTTTTGCCTGGCGCCGCGTTACCCGGCCGCGGGAGATCAATTTCGGCGATGCATTACTACTTTGCTGGATGGTCGTGGTGTTCATTCCGCTACTCTTTTTGGGACAACGACAGGACTACTATTCGATGAGCATGTGGAGCGCGTTGGCGCTCTGGGCAGCCATGGCTTGGGAACGCACTCCCCGATCGTTGCGCGCTACGGGCGCGATCGCGGTGGGTGTTGTTGGTCTGATCCTTGCGGGCGGAGCGCTGTTCGCGGCGCGTACCGGCCGTGCTTTGAACGGAACATGGGGAGTGATGGACGCGCGCTGGACCGCGTGGAGAGCCTTGCATGATATGCCTGTGTCAGCATGGGTAGCATTGCGGCCGATGCTCGTGATTACGGCTATTTCATTTGTGTTCTTCTCGATCGTAGCGCTCTACTTGATTTTCAAACAACACGAGAAACTCGCAGCCATTGCTCTGGCTGCCTCGATGATTCCAGCCGGGCTTAGCATGGTAATAGGCGTCGCGAAAACCGCTCCCTATTTCTCACTCGCCGATGTCGCCCGTTACCTGAATCCGCGATTGGAGTCAGGCGGACACGCGATGTTCGAGGGGCCGCTGGATGACAGTAGCAGCCTGATTTTTTATCTCAATCGAAGGTTCTTTTTCGTTAACCAGAATCCCCGGAAAGAAGCTCCGATGGGCGCACCCGCCACCGACGTTTTTTTGAACCAAGAAGCTGTTCTGGAAAAATGGGGCCAACCCGATGCGGTTTACCTGATTGTGGAGCAAAGCCGGGCGGATTACTGGAAAAAGCAAGTTGTCAGCCGGTTTCACGTTTATCATCAGGTCGCTTCATCCGGTACGTACATCGTGCTTAGCAATCAGCTCTAAAACGAGTTCGTTTCGTCTGTTTCGGCGTCCTTGAAAAAGGACTGAGCCTCGGTAATGTGTCGGCTCACTTCCAATTCTTCACAGGCTCAAGGAATTTATGTCGCAACATCGCAGTTTAAAAGGCGCCAGCACCATCGCGGCTAAACGCAATGTGTTGAAACGCTTCGAGCGTGTCGAGCTTCTCAAGAAACGCAAACAGTGGAAGGACGGTCAGAAAGTGATCGGCCTGCCGAAGACAAAGCCGGACGTTTAGCATTCAGCTCATCCTGAGGGGACCGAAGCGGAGTCGAAGGATCCCGTAGATTTACCTCTCGATCTCGCCGCGGGATTCCTCGACTTCGCTCGGAATGACAGCTGTCTAACAGAGAGCCATGCGCCTTAATCGCTTCCTCGCCGCTGCGGGTATTGGATCACGTCGGCATTGCGATGAATTGATCGCGGCGGGTCGGGTCACTATCAACGGTAAGACCTGTACCAACTTCAGCGCGCAACCGGACGCGCGTGACCACGTCAAGGTGAACGGCAAACTTGTTCATGTCGCCCCGCCATTCACCATCGTGTTGCACAAGCCGGCCGGATTCGTTTCGACCCGGAAAGATCCGCACGTGCGCGATACTGTTTTTGATTTGTTGCCGGCAAAATTCTCGGGGCTATTCAATATTGGACGCCTGGATGCTCAAACCCAAGGCCTCCTTCTTCTCACAAATGATGGAGATCTCGCACAGAGCCTGACGCATCCCCGTTACAAAATTGAGAAGGAATACGAAGTGACACTGGATCGCCCGTGGGATCCCGAACTTACGTCGAAACTGCTGCGCGGAATTTTTCTCGACGGTGCACGAGCAAGGGTTGCACGACTTCACTCCGTGTCGCCCGTCCGCCTGCGCGTTGTGCTAAGACAGGGAATCAATCGCCAGATTCGCCGCATGTTCGAAGCTGTTGGTTATCGCGTCAAAGATCTCATTCGCGTTCGCATCGCTAATCTTCGGCTTGGCGACTTGCCATGCGGTCATTGGCGTCCATTGACAAAGCGCGAGCTGGAATTAGTAGCCAAGCAATGACGGCTTTGGCAGCCGTCATTCCCCGACGGCTGGGAAGCCGTCGTTCCTTGAGATGAAACTCGACGATTGTAATGCGCTAATCACAGGTGCTTCAGCCGGCATCGGTCGTGAATTTGCACTTCAACTCGCCGGTCGTGCACGTTCGATGATTTTAGTCGCACGGCGTGATGAAAAGCTGATTGAGCTGGCTGATCGATTGCAGCGAGAACATCCGAAGCTTGTTGTTCACGTTCGAAAAGTCGATCTCGCTGATCTTCGGCAGTTGCAAGTTTTCCTGGAGCAACTTGATCGCGAGAAACTCGAAGTCGATCTCTTGATCAATAACGCCGGACTCGGCGACAGCGGTCCTTTTGCGGAGAGCGATCCTGATCGGAACAAGGAAATGACGGTCGTAAACGTCGAAACGCTAACGCTGATTACTCGTCATTTGCTTCCGCGAATGATCGCACATCACCGCGGCGCCATTCTCAACGTAAGTTCGTCAGCTGGCTTTCTCCCGATCCCCGGCTCCGCTGTTTACGCAGCTACGAAGGCGTATGTGACAAGTTTCTCCGAAGCGCTTAGAGCCGAGCTCCGTGGAACGGGAGTAAGCGTATGCGCGCTTTGCCCCGGTCCTGTGGTAACGGAATTCCAGCAAGTCGCCAAGCGGGAAGGAATGAAGCCTGATATCGGTCCGAAGTTCATCGTAGTTACAGTCGAACAGGTGGTGCGCGATGCGCTCGCAGCCCTCGAAGCAGACCGACCGCTCGTTAGTCCGGGATTCGCGATGAACCTGTTGATGCTTCTCGCTCGATTAGTGCCAATGCCAGTCTTGCGATGGGTGGCAGGGATGTCACCGAGGTCACGCGGCGT
>JBARMF010000510.1:0-5780 GCA_049802315.1 Candidatus Udaeobacter sp. | reverse complement strand
TTAAGGCTGACGACGTGAAAGAAATCAAAGTAGAAGTGATCGCGCGCGCCGCGGACATCCTTGGCGATCCGCACAAATATCGACCCGACTCAAAAGAAACGGCCGATCACTCACTCCCTTACTGTATGGCCGTGGGACTCGTCGATGGAATGGTGACGCCGCTGCAATTCAAAGAGGAGCGGGTGCTCGATAAATCGCTCATTCCAATCATGGACAAAGTGAAAGTGGTCGCGAACGACGAGTTCGAAGCGCTATTTCCGAAATTTCAGCCGAGTCGGGTAACAATCACGACGAACGATGGAAAAGAGTATTCGACGCGCGTCGATGTCCCGAAAGGCGATCCGCGCGATCCCATGACCGAGGATGAAATCGCGGTGAAATTCACCGCGCTCGGCGGTGATGTGATCGGAAAACAGCAATGCGAAGAATTACGTCAACGCATCATGAATTTGGAAAACGCTGGAAAGCTCGATGAGCTTCTCGCGCTGACGATCGCGCGATAAATTCTTTTACTGTAGGGGAAGCTGACAGCTTCCCGACCAAAGACTCGGGACGCTAACAGCGTCCCCTACAGATTACGCTGTCGCGCTTCCCTCGCCTGCGCCAAACTGAATTCCCTGCGCCAGCGGCAGTTCAGTTGAGAAATTGATCGTGTTCGTCTGACGCCGCATGTAGCTCTTCCAGCAATCACTGCCGCTTTCGCGACCACCACCGGTTTGTTTTTCGCCGCCGAACGCGCCGCCGATTTCTGCGCCGCTCGTGCCGGTGTTTACGTTGGCAATTCCGCAATCGCTCCCGACAGCGCTCACGAATTTTTCCGCTTCGCGCACGTCGTTGGTGAAAATCGATGAGGTCAATCCCTGCGGCACATTATTGTGAATCGCCATCGCCTCGTCGAAGTCGCGATACGTCATCAGATAAAGCAGCGGCCCGAAGGTTTCGTGCTTCACGATTTCGAAATCTGGTTTCGCAACCGCCAGACAGGGCTTCATGTAAGCGTCGCCGGGGACCGTGAGTCGCTCGCCGCCGTAAAGCACCTGGCCGCCTTCATCTTTCAAGCGCTGAATGGAATCTTGCACCGTATCGACAGCCTGCCTGTCGATCAGCGGACCCATAACGGTCTTGCGATCCAGCGGGTTTCCAATCGGGAGCGTCTTGTAACCGTTAAGAAGTTTATCGCGAACTTTCGATGCAACTGACTCGTGCATGATGACGCGGCGTGTCGAAGTGCAACGTTGTCCCGCTGTGCCCACGGCGCCGAAAAAGATCGATTGCACCGCCATCTCCAAGTCCGCGCTCGGCGTGACGATCAGTGCATTGTTTCCTCCGAGTTCCAAGATCGTTCGACCCAGCCGTCCGTTAACCGATTTGGCGACAGTGAATCCCATATTGGTCGAACCGGTAGCCGACACCAACGGAATGTGCGGATCGTCTGCCAGTTTTTGGCCGACCGTTTTACGATCGCCCACGAGCAGCGTAAAAATTGCGGGATCAGCGCCGGTGTCGCGACAGACGCGCTCGGCAATTTTAGTGACCGCGATTGCCGTGAGCGGCGTTTTCTCCGACGGCTTCCAAATTGTTGCGTCACCGCACACGGCAGCAAGCGCCGCGTTCCAAGACCAAACTGCGACTGGAAAGTTGAACGCACTAATTACTGCGATCACACCGAGTGGATGCCATTGTTCCATTAACCGGTGGCTCGGTCGCTCGGACTGAATCGTTAGGCCGTAAAGCATCCGTGACTGGCCGACGGCGAAATCGCAAATGTCTATCATCTCCTGCACTTCGCCTTCGCCCTCAGCAATGATCTTTCCTGTCTCGAGCGTCACAAGCTGACCGAGCTCGTGTTTCAATTCACGCAACGCATTGCCGAGGCGGCGAACCGTGTCGCCACGCACCGGGCCAGGTGTGACGCGCCATTTCAGAAAGGCTTCGTGCGCACGCGAAATTGCCTTGTTGTAATCGTCGTCGGAAGCGGTGCGGATGCCGGCGAGCCGACGGCCGTCGATCGGCGAAATTTTGTCGATAGTCGCGCCGCCGCCGCGCCATTCACCATCGAAGACGCCCGCGTTGTCGTCGGTGAGACCAAGTTTTTCCAGAGGTGTTTTCATAAAGATTAGACTTCTGTCATTCTGAGCGAAGCGAAGAATCTCAGATCAGTAGTCGTGATTGCGCATGTGTCTCAGAAACAAATCAGAGATGTTTCGCTTCGCTCAACATGACAGGATTGCACACCTTAACTCTTCAACCCTTCGACCGTCATCACTTGCGTCGCTGCCGGCAGAATTTGCGCATCAACTCCATCGCCTCGTCGATCACCTCTGCAGTAATGTCGAGCGCGGGACGAAAGCGGATCGAGTTTTCGCCGGCGCGAAGCGTCAAAACACCAAGTTTGAAGAAGCCGTGCCAAAATTCCTCGCGCGTTTTCGCATCGGGCAGATCGAACGCGAGAAATACTCCGCGGCCGCGCGCGGCGGAAATCAGCGGTTCTTCGTTCTGCAAATCGCGCAATTGATCGAGAAAATACGCACCTATTTTCCCGGCGTTCCCGACCAGACGTTCCTGCTCGATAATGCGCAGATAGTGTGTCGAGCGCACCATATCGGTGAAGTTTCCGCCCCATGTTGAATTTAAACGGCTGGGTAAGCGGAATGCGTTCTCTTTCACTTCATCAATGCGCGGGCCGGCCATCACACCGCAGACCTGCGCTTTTTTTCCGAACGCCATCAGGTCGGGCACGACATTGAAATGTTCGGAGCACCAATTGCGGCCGGTGGCGCCCATGCCGCATTGCACTTCGTCGAAAATCAGCAGGATATCGTTTTCGTCGGAAATCGTTCGCAGTTTCTGCAGCCATTCACCGCGGAAATGGTTGTCGCCCCCCTCGCCCTGGATCGGCTCGATGATGATGGCGCAAATGTCGATGTTGCGTTGTTCGATGAAATCGCGGATCTCCCGCTCCGCTTTTTGTTCGCGCTCGATCACGTCCGCTTCGCGTTTCGATTCCGGAACCGAAAAATCAATGAAAGGACACGAGACGCGGGGCCAATCAAATTTCGCAAACAAATCTGTCTTGCGCGGGTCGGTATTGGTCAGGCTCATCGTGTAACCACTCCGGCCATGAAAAGCGTGTCGGAAATGTAAAACCTGCGTGCCACGTTCGCCGTGACCTGCGGCCATGTTCTTCCGGACTTTCCAATCCATCGCCGTCTTCAAACAATTCTCTACCGCCAGCGCACCGCCCTCGATGAACAGATAGTGCTGGAGCGGCGGTAAACCGACGACGCGCTCAAACGTGGCGACAAATTCAGCATAGCCGTCCGAATAAATATCTGAGTTGGCAATCTTCACTTTCGCTGCGCGTGAAAGATCGCGTCGCACTTCCGGCTGGTCGAAGTGTGGATGGTTATATCCAACCGGCATCGACCCAAAAAAACCGTAGAAATCTATTAGTCGGCGATCATCGACCGCGTTGTACAAGTACGAGCCGCGGCTTTTGTCGAGATCCATGACGATCTTGAACCCGTCCAGCAACACGTGCTTCTCGATTGTCTGGAGGACTTTCGCAGCCGCTATTGGCTTTTCTGCTTTGCTCTTTGGCGTTCGGTTTCGAGTGGGAGGTGTCTCCGCGAGGACGGGTGCGATACTCATTGGTGATCGTAATCTGAGGCGTCCATGCGGTCAACGGAGCACAGGCATCTTGCCTGTGGGAACATTGGGCATCGTGCCTGGTGTCCAGAACTGCACTTCGGCAGGCGAGACGCCCGCCGGCCCTACAGGCAAGATGCCTGTGTTACACCATGCCCTGACGCAGCAGTTCGTGTTTTCCCTCTAGCAAATCCTGCACGAGATCGTAACCGCGTTTATCGGCGTTGCGCATAGTGCCGGCGAAATGATGATCGATTCTCATGCGAGCCGACCGGCAGAAATAATTTGCTATGGAAAGAATTTCGTCGGCTGGTTTTCCCTGGCCGAGCAGCCATTGCGCGTACGAACACGTCGCGCTGATCGCAAACAACTCCGTCGCTGCACCGACAAACCTTGAAAGAAGCAGTTGCTCGCGATCGAGCTTCGGACCGAACCGCGCCATGGCGTGAAACAATCCGCGTGCAAGTCGCTTGCTCGTGCGCGCGGCGTAATTGACGTGACCCAAAAGCACTTCGTGCAAGTTGTCGATCTTGCCGGCGCCATTTGGCAGCCACTGGCGCGGATACCAGCCGGCGTAAAATTTTCCGGAACTCAGAACCGCTTTCGCTCGATCGGACATCGGCAGTTGCGTGTTGAAAATCCCGCCGCCTACTTTCAGATGCGGGTCAAGCGCTTCGCGTGCGATGAAGAGACGCATGATTTCGCTAGAGCCTTCGAAGATTGTATTGACTCGACAATCGCGCAGAAATCTTTCCACCGCGATTGGTGGCTCGCCACGTCCGGCCAACGATGCCGCAGTCTCATATCCACGCCCGCCGCGCACTTGCATTGCTTCATCGGCAATACGCCAGGTCGTTTCCGTGGCCCACATTTTGCACATCGCAGTTTCGATACGCAGGTCGCCCACCTTGCTGTCGAGCAGCGACGACGTTAGAAAGGTCATCGCCTCCATGGCGAAAACGTTGCCCGCCATCTCTGCGACTTTGCCGGCAATGGCTGCATGCTTGCCGATGGGCACGCCCCATTGAATCCTTTCGCCGGCCCATTTCCGGCAGATCTCCAGCAAGCGCTTCGACACGCCGACGCACGCCGCAGGCAACGTGAGCCGTCCAGTATTAAGCGTAGTAAGCGCCACCTTGAGTCCAGCACCTTCCTTGAAAATGATGTTCTCCCGCGGAACGCGCACATTGGTGAACCTAACGACTGCATTGTAAAGCGCGCGCAGTCCCATGAACCGGCAGCGATACGCGATTTCCAGTCCCGGCGTATCTACATCGACAATGAACGCCGTGATTTGTTTGCGTTCTTTTCCGCCAACCATCTTCGACGGGGTGCGCGCCATCACGACCAGCACGCCGGCTTTTACGCCGTTAGTGCACCAAAGTTTTTCGCCGTTCAGGACGAACTCCGAGCCGTCTTCGCTTGGCACAGCTTTCAAGCTCAGTGCCGCCGGGTCGGATCCTGCATGGACTTCTGTCAGCGCGAACGCCGAAATTTCGCCGCCAGCGACGCGCGGCAAATATTTTTGTTTCTGCTCTTCGGTGCCAAATAAAAGCAACGGTTGCGCGACGCCGATCGACTGATGCGCAGACACGAGCGCGGCGACATTTCCATCCCAACTTCCCAACAACACAGCTGCGCGTCCATAATTGGATTGGGACAAGCCGAGCCCGCCATATTTCTTCGGCACTTTGATTCCAAACGCGCCGATCTCCGCCAGTCCTTTGAAATTTTCCGGCGGAATTTCACCGGTGCGATCGATCTCGTCGGCATCTACGTGTTCGCGCAGATAAGTTTCAAGCTTGCCCAAAAAGTCTTCGCCAGCGGCGCGATCCTCGGCGCTTTGCGCGGGATATGGATGGATTCGATTGAAATCGTAACGTCCGACAAACAGGTTGCTGGCGAAGCTCCCGCGGTCCTCCAGCGGATCGCGCGCGGCCTCCGCGAGCTCAAGCGCTTCGCGCTGCCCTTTGGCCATTTTCGACGTGTCGATAACAGCAGCAGGCGTCGGCTTCTCGGGCTTCGCGCTCGTTTCCTCAGCGATTTGTTTTTCGGGTGCTTCCAGCGGCGATTTCATACCGATCATCTGTCATTCCGAGCGAAGTCGAGGAATCCCGCGGAAGAATGCTGGG
>JBARMF010000509.1:0-2091 GCA_049802315.1 Candidatus Udaeobacter sp. | reverse complement strand
AGGATTGCCTCGCGCAAACTAGATTTCGATGCGAGCAAAGTGGCGAGATCTCTTTTGGACCCTGCGTGTTTGGCAACTGCTTCACTTGCCGTCGCGTCAGATTTCAAAGCCGTGTCGATAATCGACGACTGCTGAGGCCCGACCGGGAACGCCGCTTGAACTTCGAATGTGGCCGCAGCCGGAGCCGGAACAACGGGTGTAACGATTTGCTGCAATCCGCCCGATTGTTCAAGGGAAGCACTTTCTGTTTGGCTGACTTCCGGCCTCTCTGCGCGTTGGCGAGGTAATCGCCACACACGTGGGAGCGCTGGAGGGGGTTGTACGGGTGCCAGTGGTCGAGCGGGAATATTAGTACGCGGGAGAACAGGCGAAGGCGGGGTTGAACTAGGCGGCTGACCCAGCGCTTCGAGGAATTTACGAATTCGATCTGCATCGGATTCCCGTGGCGCGCGTTGAATTGGTCGAGGTGTTTGTGGCCTCGGTGAACTCGCCGTTTCGTTCGAATCGCTCTTTTTTGTTTTGCTTATCGTTTTCGACAGCAGCTGAAATAAAGCTGCGGCAGCAATGAGCAGAAAGAAAAGTAGATTGTCCAGACTAACGGCAATCATTGGCTATCACCTCGTTGAATCGTTGAATCGTTGAATCGTTGAATCGTTGAATCGTTGAAGCGTTGAATCGTTGAAGCGGGCAAGACTGTCGTTGTCATGTTGAGCGAAGCGAAACATCTCAGTTCTTATCGGCAGTCGTTCTGTAACTGATTAGAGATTCTTCTCCCGCGGCTGCGGGATCAGAATGACAAAAACGCTTCAACGCTTTAACCCTTCAACGAATCACGTCGCATCTGTCCGTGGTTTGTCTCCGCCGGCAATGGATTCGCGCATGGAAGTATCGGCCTGCACATTTTTCATCCGGTAATAATCCATTATTCCAAGATGCCCCGCGCGAAATGCCTCGGCCATCGCCATTGGCACTTGCGCCTCTGCTTCGACTACCTTGGCCCGCATTTCCTGTGTTCTAGCGCGCATCTCCTGCTCAACAGCGACCGCAGCTGCTCTGCGCACCTCCGCTTTCGCTTGGGCGATGTTCTTGTCCGCGTTCGCCTGTTCGCTTTGCAACTTTGCGCCGATGTTGTCGCCCACATCCACGTCCGCGATGTCGATGGAAAGAATTTCGAACGCCGTGTTGCTGTCGAGTCCCTTGGCCAGGACGGCTTTTGAAATGCGATCGGGATTTTCCAGAACGTCCTTATAAGAATCGGCCGATCCGATCGCGCTCACGATTCCTTCGCCGACGCGCGCGATGATCGTTTCTTCGGTGGCGCCGCCGACGAAACGGTCCAGGTGCGAGCGCACCGTCACCCGCGCTTTTACTTTCGCGCCGATCCCGTCTTTTGCGACACCGTCGATGGTCACGCGACCCATCGTCGGGTTGGGCACGTCGATGACCTTCGGATTAATGCTGGTGCGGACGGCTTCCAAGACCGTCTTGCCCGTTCCCTTGGTAGCAAGATCGATGGCGCAGGCACGGTTGAAATCGAGTGAAATGCCGGCCTTGTCCGCTGCGATTAAAGCGAGGATGACCTGATTAACGTCGCCGCCGGCCAGGTAATGCGCCTCGAGCGGGTCACTGGGAATCTCGATGCCGGCTTTTACCGCGGTGATCCGGTTATCGACGATCATCCCGACCGGCACTTTGCGGAGCCGCATCCCGACCATTTTGCCGAGACTCACCGGCGCATTCGCGATCCGTGCGCGCAGCCAGAGACCGAAGAAATTGAAAAGAACAATCGCCAGTACAAATGCGAATAGAGCGAGTACCGCGAGGCCGATGAGATAAAGCGATTCCATGTTGCTCGAAATCTTATCGGACGAGATGTGATACGAAAAGTTCTAATTGACCACGCATTGAAGCGGGCGTCGCAGAAGATTGTGCTCGGGGGGGGACTTGAACCCCCATGCCTTTCGGCATACGCCCCTCAAACGTACGTGTCTGCCATTCCACCACCCGAGCTTCGAGAGGAAGCAAACTTTCCGCAGACGACAAGCGCTGGCAAGTGTCGACTGTACTCCTCTTACTCATGCTCGTGCACGC
>JBARMF010000508.1:0-3923 GCA_049802315.1 Candidatus Udaeobacter sp. | reverse complement strand
GCGTATCCGCAGCCTAACCTGGTCCGATCGTCGCCCATGCGGTTCGCACCGTCGCTTTAGATTGGATCGCGCCTCGTTCCGCTTCATCCATACGGAATAAGTCACATTGCGCTGTCGCAAATAACCTCGACATGCGCGGATAGGAGTATCAGCCGCTGAAGAACTCAAGCGAGCGGTCGAAGCGGACGCGTTCCGAAATCACCAACCTCAAACGTAACAAACCTATGCAACCACCATCCTAAAAACTTATCTTTGACACCTTTCATAGAGGTTAGACCGCAGTCGGTAGCACCATCAATCTCGCTCAAGATAAAGGTACCATTTTCCATTCAGCGATTTAAAGCAGATTTTTGCCTCATCGCGGGCTTTCCGCGCTTTTCAAGATTGTCCAGAGAATCGCAGCGTGGCTCAAGGGCCGTGTCGGAATATGCGTAGCTCTTAGCAGAGCCACCGGTCACAAGACCCTTCCCTTGGACAATCAGGTAGACGGCGTCCCGATGATCCCAGGATCTCGTCTTTCGGGGTGCCCTCAAGGGCCAAGACGTCGGCGTAATCGTTTTTCACTTTGGTGAATTCGTCTCCTGAGTCCGGTTTGTCGCCGGCGATGAGACGACAGGTCAGAGCTAACGCGTGTGCAGCAACAACTAGAAAAGCGATGCGACGCATAATGATACCTTCCTAGAATGTTTGAGCTGGCCAACTATATTTAGCCGGAATTCTTTCGTCTAACTTCACGCCGACAAAAGATATTATCCAGAGATTCCTCGACTTCGCTCGGAATGACAGGATTGAGCCAAATAGAAATGCCGACTCGACTTTGCCATCGATAAATCTACCCTCGGAGAGCGGGAAGCTGTCAGCTTCCCCTACAGAAAAACCGATCTGGCAATGTCGAAGGAAGAATTTCCGAAGAACGAAATCGAGACGCTCTGGGCTCCGTGGCGCGTGCAGTACTTCGAGAAGGAACCGCGCGACCGCGATTTTCTAGCAACGGCGGGGCGTGCGAGCGATGACGCAGAGCATCTTGTAATCACGCGTCGGAAAAATGCTTTTCTGATGATGAACCGGTATCCTTACACGGTTGGACACCTGATGGCAGTGCCGTACCGGAAAGTCGGGGAGCTTTTAGCGCTGGGCGAGAATGAGGTCATTGAGCTATGGAATTTGGTCGTCCACGCGCAAGCGCTTTTGCGCGCCGCCGTAAAGGCGCAGGGATTTAACATCGGTTTGAATCTCGGCGAATGCGCGGGCGCGGGTGTGCCCGATCACTTGCACATCCACATCGTGCCTCGCTGGAGCGGCGACACGAACTTCATGCCAATCATCGGGGGTGCGCGCGTGCTCTCGGACGGTTTGCGGGCCTTATACGACAAATTGATGGAAGCGCAGGCGAGGATGGCTGCGCCGCGTTGAAGCGTTGAAGCGTAGACGCGATGTAGCGAATCACATGTTTTAGAAATGACCGCCGGCGTCTGACACAGACGCCCTACAGTTATGAATACCTGGGTCGAAGCGCCCCCGCGGAGAAAAGGTCTGGGGTGTTTCGCACGGGGTTGCCTGATTCTGTTGATATTCGCGATCGTGCTGGCGATTGCTGGTTTTGCCGGATTGTACTGGGGTCTTCACCGCAACTCGGCATTGTTCTACGGCAGTTATTGGCTGGCCAAAACGCGGTCGCTTGCCCAAGCGCCAACGCCCGTTCCTGAATTCAACGCTTCGGACCAACAGATTCAACTTGTCCAGGAACGCTGGCAGGATTTCGAACAGAAAACGCGCGCAGGGCAGACGGCGGAAATTGAATTGAGCGCGGATGATATTAATGCGCTGATCGCTACAAGCGAGAACGCGCGCGGGAAAGTCTTTGTATCGATCGACGGAAATCAGCTCCGCTTGCAGACGAGTGTTCCGATCGGAGGATTTCTCGGTAGACCGGGTTATTATTTTAATGGCGACACCATCATCGAACTAGAGGGCGCTCAGCCCCTGGACAATCCGCGATTCAGCCGAATCACAATCAACGGCGAGCAAGTGCCGACTGATTTTTTACGTTGGAAATATCGCTACCGCCAATTGCGCGAGCATCTCGCCGATCAGGGGAACGCGTACGAGATCGGCACGATGGAGATACGCGATGGCAAAGTAATCCTGCGCTCACGCATCGGCTAGTTCGGTCGCGGGTGGCGCTGCTTCGTCCAGATTGTCGTTCCACAAATAGCGTCGAGTTTCCGCAACGATGACGCCATTGAGCGCGATGAGCGAGATGAGATTTGGAATTGCCATCAGACCGTTTGTTACGTCGGCTAACGACCAGACAGTCGAAAGCGAAAGAACTGAGCCGACCAGTACTGCGATTACCCATAGGCAGCGATATGGTTTGATCACTTTCGTTCCGAGAAGGTATTCGGCGGCTTTTTCGCCGTAGTACGACCATCCAAGAATCGTAGAAAACACAAACGTTAATAAACCTAATGTGAGAATGATTGGGCCCACGATGTGGAAGTCGGAGAACGCGGCTTTTGTTAGAGCTGCGCCTTTCAGACCTTTGGCCCACTCGCCGGAGTTGACCAGCACCAGCCCAGTGATCGCGCACACAACGACCGTGTCCCAGAATGTTCCGGTGGAAGAGACGAGCGCCTGGCGCACCGGATTTTTCGTCTGTGCCGCGGCGGCAACGATCGGTGCGCTGCCGAGGCCGGATTCATTTGAGAAGAGGCCACGCGCCACGCCATAACGGATCGCTTCTTTCATCGTGGCGCCGGCAAATCCACCAATCATTGCATGACCGCTAAAGGCACTTTTGACTATGAGTTCTATCGTCGCGGGGATTCCCGACGCATTCATTATCAGCAGGATGATGCACCCGCCCACGTAAAAGATGGCCATGAAGGGTACCAGGAATTCGCAGACTCTCGCTATGGATTTGATTCCACCCAGGATCACGAACGCGGTTAGCACCGCCATTGCAGCGCCTGTGATCCATGGCGCGATGTGAAACGTTTCGTTTACCATCGACGAAATGGAATTTGCCTGGACCATGTTCCCGATGCCGAATGCGGAAATCGTTGTCAGAATGGCGAAGATGACTGCGAGCCATTTCTGTTTCATTCCTCTCTCGAGGACATACATCGGACCTCCGGCCATCCGGCCCCTTTCAGTTTTGATGCGGTATTTCACTGACAGAACTGCTTCAGAATATTTCGTGGCGATGCCGAACACGCCGGTCAGCCACATCCAGAGCACCGCGCCAGGGCCGCCGGCAGCGATTGCTGTGGCGACGCCGACGATATTTCCGGTGCCGATGGTGGCTGCCAACGCAGTCGTTAGGGCGCCGAACTGGCTTACGTCACCCTGTCCTTCATGCGATCTTTGCACAGAAAGTTTGATCGCCTTGCCGATATATCTCTGGATGAAGCGAAGGCGGAACGTGAGGAAAATGTGTGTGCCGAGCAAAAGAATCAGTAAAGGCGGCCCCCAGACAAAATCGCTGAGTTGTCCTACAAATTTTTCAAATTCTTGCATAAGACTCCTTGTTTGAGGCGCAAGAACTACAGAGTTGCGATACGGAAGGCGAGAGAGAAAATTGCGCGACACAAAAAAAAGGCGCAATTGTAGCAACCTGCACCATGGGCGTCTGACACAGACGTCCTACAAAACGGATCCGAAGCACAAACAGCCGATCAATTCGGCTGCATGATCTCGCGCACGAAGACGTTCAGTTGTCCGTCTTCTTGTTTGCGAACTTCGGTGATCTCATAGGGCCGCGTCTCGTCCCGATTGACGACGGCGCCTTGGGCCGGGGGAGTATAGCCACGGGGAAATTCCACAATGATTCGCGTCGATGAACCGCCACCGAAGTGGAGCACTTTGCTTGTTAATGTTGTGCGCGGACGCAGGACCGCCTTGTTCGCATCGGCGAAATTCAC
>JBARMF010000507.1:0-2948 GCA_049802315.1 Candidatus Udaeobacter sp. | reverse complement strand
CTGATTCGTACTGTGTGTGCCTTCGCCGATCATAGAGTAGCGCAAGCCTCTGGCTTGCGAGCCTGTTTCGGTGCAAGCGAGACGCATGCGTTACTTTTTTTCGCGCTCACTCTTTCCCTTCCATCGCGTGGCCGCCGCCGCTTTTGCCGCCCCTGGCCGACCGTTCTTCTGGATGCAAGATCATCGGGCCGGCTTGCGGCGCATGCTTATTGAGGAATTCAGTGAACGCGGCGCCGCGCGGCAGACGTCCAGGCACGATGTTACAGGTAAGCGCTTTGGCTTCCATGATCGTCACATTGGGTTCGCCGGAAATGGTAAGAAGATCGTTCGCCGCGCTGCCATGGACCAAGCCGGCTGTCCCGAAGTGATACGGCACTGCGATTTGGTGCAGCGTCTTTCCGTTTAACTGCAACGGCCGAATCCGGCGACTAACAAGCGCGCGCGTTTCGATCGCTCCCCGCAAAGTAACAATGCAAATACGATCGCCATTGCTGACCTTAAGCTCGCGCGCGAGTTCAGACGAGATCTCAGCAAACATCTCGGGCTGCAATTCCGCCAGATGACTCAGAAAACGCGACATGCCGCCGGCCGTGTGGTGCTCAGTCAAGCGGTAGGTAGTCAGAACGTAGGGAAACCGCGGATCACCCGGCGGCGCGAAGCGATTTTCCTGACGCGCAAACCAGCGCTCCGCTGGATTCGTGTTGCGCGAATAAAGTTCATTCAACACTGGGGATTCGAGCGGCTCGTAATGAGTGGGAAACGGTCCGTCCTGCAAACCTTTTGGCACGTACAGCCAGCCCAAGCCGTCCTCGTGCAAAACGAACGGCGCATCACCGGGAATTGCATCGAGGCCTTCGGCGCCTACCTCGGGCTCGAAGTCGGGAGGTTTCCCTTGTACAAATCCGGCAACATCTATGCCGGTCCATTTTTCCGAGTCCCACCACACCAGTTTTTTCCTTTCGCTCCATGGATGACCGTCGGGCCTCGCACTGGCGCGGTTATAGATGATGCGCCGATCGCTCGGCCACGCGAAGCCCCAGCCATGACCGAGATAATCTTTAGATTTGCGCGAGTTGGCCTTGTTGACGCCGTCGCGGCCAAACACGCCCGAGTAAATCCAGCAGCCGCACGCTGTGGAACCATCCGATTTCAATTCCGGGAAACCATTCACCTGAGGGCCATGATGAGGATTGCCGTCGCGATCATTGCCGAAAACGATCCCGTCGATTTGCAATGTGGGAGGGGCCTCAGTGCCCCGATCGTCGCGACCCTGAGGTCGCTCCCACATTTCCAGAGTTTTCCAGCCGTTGATCTCCGCGAGCACAGCTTCCATTTGCGGCTCGCCCATTTCGTCCTGCGGGTACCACCAATCGAGCGCGCGCAGCGGCTCGTCGAGCGGATCGTTCGATGCTTTCGCCTTCGCGATCAAGCGCAACGCGAGCTGATGCACGAACCACGCATCGGACCGACAATCGCCCGGCGGATTCACCGCCTTTTCGCGCCATTGCAGCAGACGCTGGGTGTTTGTGAATGCACCTTCCTTTTCGGCGTAACCGGCCGCAGGGAAGAAGAAAACTTCAGTCTCGATCTCTTCGGTCTTCAACTCACCGCGCTCAATCTCGGGTGATTCGCGCCAGAAATTTGCCGATTCAACCTCCACCATGTCGCGTACCGCGAGCCATTTTAATTTCGACAGCGCTTTTCGTTGGAGCCGCGAATTGGGCGCGCCGACTGCCGGGTTCTGGCCCATCAAGAACATGCCTTCCACTTTTTCATCGAGCATGTCGTAGAGGTATTCGAAGAACGAATGGTTGCCGGTAATTTTCGGGAGCCAACCGTAGCCGAAGTCGTTTTGCGCGGTTGCGCGGCTCCCATAGTAAGCCTTGAGGGTACTCACAAGGTATTCCGGGTAATGCGCCCACAGCCCGGTCTTCTTCGTGTACTTATCGAAATATTGCTGCAGCGTCTCGTCGCCTTTCCGCGGCATCGTGAGATAGCCCGGGAGAATGTCGTAAAGTGTTGGGATATCCGTTGAACCCTGGATCGAAGCGTGACCTCGCAATGCCAGAATTCCGCCGCCTGGCCGCCCGATATTTCCAAGCAGCAATTGCAAAATCGCTGCGGCACGAATGATCTGCACGCCTTTCGAATGCTGCGTCCAACCTACTGCATAGCAAACGGCGGCCGTCCGCTCCGGCCCTGATGCGGCCGCGAGCGCATGCGCGACCTTGTGAAACAGATCAGGCGGAATGCCGCAGACTTTCTCCACCATCTCCGGCGTGTAGCGAGAGAAATGCCGTTTTAATTTCTGAAAGACACATTGCGGGTCTTGCAACGTAAGATCGCGCTCTGGGCGACTCAGATCACCGCCTTTATAAAGCCAACTATTCCCTTCGTAAGCGCGCGTCTCTGGATTCCAGCCTGAGAAATAGCCGTCGCCGTTGTCCTCAGGGTCGCGATATTCGTCGGACAGAATGCAGGAGGCGTTCGTGTAATGAACGACGTACTCGCGAAAGTACAGCTCGTACTCGATCAAATGATTGATGAGTCCGCCGAGAAATACGATGTCAGTGCCGGCGCGGATCGGCACCCAGATGTCGGCCAGCGCGCTCGTGCGCGAGAAACGTGGATCGACATGGATGATCGTGGCGCCCTGCTCCTTTGCTTTCATCACCCAGCGAAAACCGACCGGGTGCGCTTCGGCCATTGAGGAACCTTCGATCAGAATGCAATCTGCATTCGCCAGATCTTGTTGCGCGGTTGTAGCTCCGCCCCGGCCGAAGGAGGTGCCCAGACCGGGCACCGTGCTGCTATGTCATATGCGGGCCTGGTTGGACACACAGACCATGCCCAGGCCTCCAGTGAAAAGCTTTTTAATGAGATAATTTTCTTCGTTATCCAATGTCGCGCCGCCGAGATGACACACCGCAGTCGTGTGATTGATAGAA
>JBARMF010000506.1:0-5479 GCA_049802315.1 Candidatus Udaeobacter sp. | reverse complement strand
AGTGAAAACGTTGTGAACTCATTTCCATGAGCGAAACAGGTCTGTTCTTCTACGGGCGCAACGGCATACAAATGAGTCTTCCGATATTTCGCGACGATCTTGCCCTTCGCATCAACCAGAACTTGGGAATTGTAGATCGATGATCCCTCGCGTTCGGATACGCCAATGACAATCGCCAAGGAAAGTTGAGTGGCGATTTCTTGAAGGCTGGCAACAAAACCGGTTTTCCAATGATCGGCGTGTTTCTGGATCACCGGCATCGAGTAACCAGTGTCAGTCATCTCTGGGAAAACGATCAGTTCGGCCCCAGCCTCTTTGGCCCGCCGAGAAAAATCCTGAACTTTGGAAAGATTTGCTTTCGGATCGCCGAGCGAGCACGAAATCTGGGCAACGGAAATTTTCATTCAATTGTCATTCTGAGCTTGCACGTCATCCTGAGCGAAGCGGAGCGAAGTCGAAGGATCCCGCAGAAAAACGGTTGGTTGTGCTACGGGATTCCTCGACTTCGCTCGGAATGACATTTGTGGGCGGCTTCACGCCGCAATCGGCCTGCGGTATCCGAAAAACTCTCGCTTCCTAATCAAGTGGGCCACTTCCGGTGGAACCATTTGTTCCCATCTGCTATCGCCGGACTGTAACTTTGCCAGCACGTCGGGTGGCTGAATCCGTAAATACTCAGGATGATAATCGGTGATCTCCTGGACGTATTGATTGTCGATCAAATACTGAAATAACGAGCGAAGATTCGGTGCGACTTTGACTCGGGTTGCCGTGACAATGTTTCCAGTCGCCTCATCGATGCGTGGATAGACGTAAAGCTTTAGTCCTCCTTTAAACATTCTGCCGAGCGCCTCCAGAATTCCGCCCTCCAGGTTCGTGTAGTATTTTTCGTTCAAGATTTGGATTAAACTGGGTACGCCCATAACAAGGCCGATCGCTCTATTTGTGTAACGAAAGAGATACCCGGCGAGTCGATAGTATTCGCCGAACTTCGAGATCAGGACGGTTCGGCCCAACGCTCGAAGAATATCGACGCGAGCAAGAAAATCGGCGTGATCGAGTTCGCCGTCGGCGCGCAAGTTCTCGAGCGTCATTTCCATGAGCACTTCTATGTCGTCCTCGGAACAATCGCAGTGCTTGAGAAAGACGCGCCGCGCGCCATCCAGCATGTCGTTTGTGGCGTACGTGACAGGTCGAAAACTGCCGCGCTCGACCAGGATCGCCTTTTTGAAAAATACTTCGGCAGGCTGAACGGTCTCGCCATCCGCCTTGAACATCACCGCATCCGTCAGACCCTGACTGACCAACTGCAGACTCATCAACCGGTTATCAACGTTTTGAAACAGAGGCCCGGAAAATTTGATCATGTCCACTTCAATTCGTCCCGGTGAGAGATTTTCCTGAAGCGACGAAATCAATTTTTCTGGCTGACGACAGTAGAATGCGCCGTGAAGAAGATTCACCCCGATAACCCCTAGAGCTTCTTGTTGCTCGACGTTTGCTTTGTCGAGTAACCGAACGTGGATAATGATCTGGCTAGGCTGCCCTCGCGGTTGTGACTGAAACCGCACGCCTAACCAGCCATGCGATTCACTGCGTTCTTTGAAACTGCGCGCCGCGACCGTATCGGCGAAGACAAAGAAGGTTTTCTCAGCTCCGAATTTTCCATCCAGTCGTTCGATCAGAAGATCGTATTCATGATCGAGCATTGTCTGGAGTCGCACACGGCTAACAGACCGGTCAGCCGGTCCGTAAATGGCGTCGCTGAAAGTCATGTCATAGGCGGACATGGTCTTGGCGATTGTACCGGCTGCGCCGCCTACGCGAAAGAATCTGCGCGCTACCTCCTGTCCGGCGCCAATTTCAGCGAAGGTGCCATACTTCGTTGAATCCAAATTGATGTGGAGGGCCTTCTCATCAGTGCCGATCTCCATCTGCGGATTCATACAATTTCTCTAACGGCGATTCACAGGCGCCGCAAATCCCAGGCCAAGGAGTGACCCCGAACGCTTTCGGGGTCGATCTCAGATTTGACGGCTGGGAAGCCGTCATTCCTTGAAGGCCGGCGGACTAGAGAACCGCCGCTCCTTGGTTTCGCGCGTCGAGTTTTTACAGCCGCACTGGCTCGGCGTTCTTGGTCTGAATCCAGCCGCGCAGGTCATTAGGCAGCGCGGCGTACATCCAGTCGCCACGCGTGCTTAGAATTTTAATTTCGCTGCCAGCCGGCAATGCGAGAACGCTGTTCGCGCTATCCGCTGTCGCGAGGCGCGCCTGGACGTCATTGCCTGTCACGATAGCGAGTGCCCGCCCTTTGCTTCCTTTGTCGAGCGTGTAAATCGCCCAGACAGCTAAAGCGCACGCGAGCAGGCACAAAATCGATAATGACATCAGCGCAGCGGATCGGCGACGCGCGAAGATCAGCGCAACAAGTCCAAAAATTCCCAGCCACAAAGCAACTGCCGCCGCGATGCTGTATTGATTGATACTCGCGAATTGGAGATAACGCTCCAGTCTGGTCGGTTGCAGCTCCAGCGCGCGCGATTCGTCACGGGCAATCTGCAAATTAGCTGTTGCCTCCGGATGACGTTGGTCCAACGCGAGTGCGCGTTCGTAATTTAGAATCGCACGGCCAAAATCGCGCGTGCGAAAATAAGCGTTTCCCAGATCATAAAAGAGATTTGCGTTCCACTGACCTTCGTGAACCAGCGCCTCGTAACCGGCGATCGCTTCCTTGAAATGACTCTGCGCAAATTCCTGGTTCGCCTTGGTGAATTGCGAATCCGGTTGTCCGAAAGCGGACGTAGCGATTCCCAGCACACACAAAAAAACTATAACTGTTCGATTCGTCATCCCGAGCGAAGTCGAGGGATCCCGTGGCATTACCGCTCGGCTGTTTCGCGGGATTCCTCGACTCCGCTTCGCTTCGCTCGGAATGACGGTGGAAGGGCTCATGCTTTCAAATTTTCAATCAACTCAAGCACATCGCGCCGGTTTTCCGGGGAAATTTCTCCCGGGCCATTGTGCGTTCCGCTGTATTGCCATTCGTCGTTTTGCTCGAATAAACGTCGCAGCCGGTCGCGCGAATCAGTATCAAGCTTGAAGGTTTCCGCTGCAGTTTCGGCGTCCACGACGTTTGGATCGACGCCGCGGTTGCGCGATGCCAGCGCGGCTTTCAATCGAACAACCCGCGAAGCTTCGGCATAATATTCGCGTGGGGAGGCATCATTACGGCGCAACTTGTGCATCAGCTCAGCTGCTTCGTGTTGAAGCGCACCAATGCGGCGTGCCTCGCGATCGTCCAATCTTGCTCGCCGAATCTTCAAACCCGCGAACACCAGGAGGGCCGCCAGCGGTAGCGATTGCGCGGCCCAGAAACCGCGACGCGTGTAAAGCGGCTCGAATGATTCAACCCTACGCGACGGCTCGGTGAGTTGATACAGAATGTCCTGAGGCTTGTTTGAATTCGCAACCTGGACACGGCCTCGAGCTGCCGTAGCGGGCGACGAAGACGGTGGTTGAGCGGCCACGTTCGGTGGAGGTGCACCGCCCTGAACAGTAATCGCCGTCGATTCGCTGTGTAACGTTACATATTGTTCTTTTGCTGGATCGAAATACGAAAATGCAAGCACTGGCAGACTTTGCTTGTTCTCGTTAGGCGAAATTACCGTCTCGAAGGTCTTTGTGCCGCTGATGCCAACTTCATCGTCCTGCTTGAACTTGGAAGACGGCGGATACTTATGCCAGCCGCGGTCGTCCTCTAGCAACGGAGCATTCACCCGATCGAAGTTGCCGCGCCCCGATATTGTTGTTGTGACTGTGATCGGGTCACCTACCTGCACGCTCTTCGGCTTGGCATCGGTTGTCATGTTAAAGGTTCCAATCGCTCCTGAGAAGCTGGGCGGCGCATTTGGTGGCAGCGACTTTACTTCAAGCGCTACAGGATCACTGCTGATCTCGATGTCGCGACGTTCGCCCATCTGCGCAAAAGGATTCGAGAAAAATGGATCCGAAAACGGATCGTCCAGATCGAATAGATCGAAGGGCGAACGCGAACGCGGCGCGTTTCGTCTTCGCGGAACGACCACCTGCGCCTTTGCTTTTACGGGCCCGATTTCAAACTTCCCTGCTCGCGCCGCAGCAATCGCGGTTTTAAACGTCACTACTTCGTAAGGTCTGCCGTTGATGGTCTCCAAATTTTGTGAGGACTGCTGCAATTTCTGTGCGGTAAATCCCTGGCCGGTGATGTCGGGCGGTTCGGTCAGCCGGGGATGAACACGCGCATCGAATCCCATTCTGATCTGGACCGGAACAATCTCGCCGACGTACGCGGTCTTCTTCGGAACGATTAATTCAGCGAAAACCAGATCGCCTGCGTTAGTCGACTGGCTCTGCGTGCCACGACCAGGCCGCGTCTTGGTCTGTTGACCGGGGGCATCAGCGACGTTCAACGCCAGTTCCGGCGTCCTGAGGATCTTCCCGCCGGCGAGAACTGTTTGCGGCGGAATCGTGAATCGTCCCGCTCTGAGCGGCAGGATCGTGTAGTTGTAAGTCACGCTCGAGTTCGTCGAAAAGTTGTGTATTTCGAATTGTCGCGAGGTTCCGGTGGAATGAATCTCCAAGCCATCGATTGAAATTTCTTCTGGCGGCCGCGCATCGCCGGGGCCTGTCACCTTGATTTGCAGATCCACGGTTTCGCCGACAGTTGCCTCCGAGTTGCTCAAGACTGCCGTGACACTGGGCGAATCGGCACGCGCAGAGTGCATGCACGCCAGCATCACAAAAACCGCGATTAAGATTCGTTGAAACATCCTAAAGTGTAATTAGCGCCGTCATTCCGAGCGAAGTCGAGGAATCCCGTGGCATAACACAGAGCTGACTTGACGGGATGTCTCCATTTCGCTCGACATGACAGAGATCGCTACCAATCGTTATAGACATGACGCTTTACTTTGCGTTCATCAAGTCGGACTCGCGCCTCTTCATCCTTCATCGATTCAAGCAGCGCCAGCGCCTGGCGTTCGCTCATTTCGCCTTCTTTCTCCTGTTCAGCCTCCGCCGCCATTTGCTCGTTTTTATCAGCGGGCTTCTGTGATTTATCTCCTGCAGCGCCTTTGACTTCGCCGGCAAATTTCTTTTGGGGCGATTCCGCGGGCGTAGGGGAGGCGTTTTCCTCGTCGCCTTCTCCTGGTGACGGTGACGGCGTTTCGTTTTCTCCTTCGCCAGGGCTTGGTGATTGTTTGGCTTGTTGTTCTCCCGGCGAGGGCGAAGGCTGATTGTTCTGCTGCTTTTCGGAGCCGGGCGATGGAGATGGACTCTCGCCGGGCTGTTGTTGCTGTTTCTTTTGGGGTTCGTTTTTCGCCTGAGATTGATCCTTTTGCTGTTGTTCTTTTTGGTCTTTATCGCTGCCCGCTTTGTCTTGCGACTGCTGGTTTTGCGCCTGCTGCTGATCCTTTTGATCCTGTTGTTTCTGATTCTGCTG
>JBARMF010000505.1:0-4645 GCA_049802315.1 Candidatus Udaeobacter sp. | reverse complement strand
GCGTGGTCTATACGAGCCGGTGGTCGCCTGCGAATGAACTGGGGCCGCCAGAAAAGAAAGGTGTCGTGCGCGTAAAAATTTGCGAGGGCAGCTGGCGGCTTGAGCCTGAAGGACCCGCCAAAACACTTGCCACGTATTCCATCTACACGGATAGCGGTGCCCCTTTGCCAGCGTTCATCGACAATCGCGTAAGCCTGACTGGGATTCGAAGGTTGTTCGCGGCCGTTCGGAAACAGGTAAAGGAGCCAAAGTACGCGGTGGCCTCGCAGGCGTCACCAGCGCCTGCCAGGCCCCAGTAAAATCTTTTTCGCGAGTAACGCGCGCGAGTATTGTCTGTCCGCATGAAATTCAATTTCTTCCTGTGTCTAGTCACCGGTGCGTTCACGGTCAACAACCCCACTTCAGCCGAGAAAGCGCCCGACACTCCAAAGAAACCAGTTACCACCGAATACCATGGAGTAACCGTGGAAGATCCGTATCAGTGGCTCGAATCGGATGAGGACTCGCAGGTGAAAGCGTGGTCCGACGCGCAGAACCAGCACACACGTAAGTATCTCGACAACTTGCCCGATCGGGCGGGAATTGAGAAACAGTTACAAGAGTGGTACGCGAAAACTTCGCCGAGCTATTTCTCGCTCGTGTCCCGCCCCGGAATTTTGTTCGCGATGAAGTTCCAGCCGCCGAAACAACAGCCGTTGTTAGTGACGCTCGCGTCGGCGGACGATCTTAAGTCGGAAAAAGTAGTGCTCGATCCCAACGTCCTCGACACGAAAGGCACAACTGCAATCGACTGGTTTGTGCCGTCGTTGGACGGCAAATACGTCGCCATGTCACTTTCCAAAGGTGGCAGCGAAGACGGGACACTTCACTTTTACGAAACTGCAACTGGCAAAGCGCTGTCGGACACGATTGCGCATGTCCAATATCCGACGGCAGGCGGCAGCGCGGCCTGGAATGCGGATTCCACCGGGGTTTTTTACACACGGTTCCCCCGGAAAGGCGAGCGGCCGGATGCTGATCTGAATTTTTATCAGCAGATTTATTTTCATAAGCTCGGCACGCCCGATACCGAGGACAAGTATTCGATCGGCAAAGACTTCCCGCGAATCGCAGAGATCGCCCTCGCGGCATCCCGCGACAGCAAATACGTTCTCGCGACTGTAGCCAACGGCGATGGAGGAGACTTCGCGCATTATCTGCTTGGGCCAGATCAAAGCTGGAAGCAGATCACGCAATTCAGCGATCAGATAAAACTCGCCCGCCTCGGCCGAGACAATGCGCTTTATTTGCTTTCGCGCGCTGATGCGCCGCGCGGAAAGGTTCTTCGTTTGCCGCTCGATGTTCCGGAATTGAAAAATGCTGCGGAGATTATTGGTTCCGGGGAAGCGGTGATCGAGCAAATCGTGCCAAGCACAGACGCGCTCTACGTTGCCGATCTGCTTGGAGGACCATCGCAAATCCGGCGCTTCGATCTGAATGGCAAGAATGAAGCGAAGATCTCCACCCCACAAATCTCCGCTGTGCAAGAATTGCTGGCGCTCGAAGACGGATCGCTCCTCTTCCGGGACGTGAGCTATACCAACCCGGCGGCGTGGTTCCATTGTCTCAATGGGAAAACCGAGCCGGGGAAGACGGCCCTGCAAAGCACGTCCCCTGTCTCATTTGCTGATGTTGAAGTGCGGCGCGAATTCGCCACCTCAAAAGACGGCACAAAAATTCCAGTGAACGTCCTTTCTCGAAAAGGAATGAAACGCGACGGAAACAACCCGACGTTGCTCTACGCGTACGGTGGCTACGGAATCAGCATGTCGCCCAACTTTGATTTTACGCGGCGGCTCTGGTTTGATCGCGGCGGCGTTTACGTGGTGGCGAACATTCGAGGCGGTGGCGAGTTCGGCGAAGAATGGCACAAGGCTGGCAATCTCACGAAAAAACAGAATGTATTCGACGATTTTGCGGCAGCCGCGGAGTACCTGATCAAGGACAATTACACGCGTCCGGGAAAGCTCGCGATTCAAGGTGGAAGTAACGGTGGCCTCTTAATGGGCGCGATGATCACGCAGCATCCTGATCTATTCCGTGCAGTAGTTTCCTCGGTAGGCATTTACGACATGCTACGTGTGGAACTGGCGCCGAACGGTGCGTTCAATGTCACCGAGTTCGGCAGCGTGAAAGACCCTGAGCAATTCAAGGCGCTCTACGCTTACTCGCCCTATCATCACGTGGTGGACGGAACGAAATATCCTGCCGTTCTAATGATGACCGGCGCAAACGATGGACGCGTGGCGCCATATCACTCGCGCAAGATGACGGCGCGCCTGCTTGCCGCGAACAAATCCGAGAACCCAATTCTTTTACGAACGAGCTCCAGTGCAGGCCACGGCATCGGGACTGCATTGAGTGAGCGCATCAAACAGTCAGCCGACATTTACGCGTTTCTCTTTGGGCAACTCGGGATGACAGGCAAGCGGGGCGATTAGTTACAAGCGTTACAAGCGATCTTGTAACTGTTCGACGGCTTGGAAGCCGTCGTTCCTTGGCGGCCGACGCAATCTGCACTTACTGACTACCGATCTTCCGATCTCTGATCTCTGGCTTCTCCCGCTTCCAACATGCGAATGCGTTTGTCGATGAATGGCAAACGGATCGTCAGCGTAACTCCTCTGCCCTGGCTGCTCTCGATGGAGAGTTCGCCGCCGTGCTCGCGCACGATGCGACGTACAATCAACAATCCAAGCCCACTGCCAGATGCCTTGGTTGTGAAATAAGGTTCAAATACGCGACCCAGGTTTTCTGCCGACATGCCGCCGCCGGTATCGATGAAGCGGACGACCACATGTGTATCGGCCAGATCGGTACGGATGCGCAACGAACCGTCGCGGTGCATGGCTTCGACACTGTTTTTGATCACGTTGTAAAACGCTTGCTTCATCTGATCGCGATCGAGCTGAAGCAATGGCAGATCCGATCGCAGCTCTTGTTCTACGACTATCCCGCGGTCCTGAAGCTCAGGCGCGAAAAAGCGAACAGCTTCTTCGACAATCGTGTTTACATTTTCCGGCCGCAGTTGCGGACGTGACGGCCGGATGGCTTTCAAGAATTGCGTGACGATGGAATCCAGCCTGTTGACTTCGGAACGGGCGATATCGATCGATTGTTCGAGCTCCGCTTTTTCATCACCGTCGAGCTTTTGCACACTGCGCTCCATCAATTGCAAATGAATGTGCAGTGAATTGAGTGGATTACCGATTTCGTGCGCGACACCCGCAGCCAACAACCTCAGCGCATTCAAACGTTCCGACTCAATCGTTTGCTGCGCGTTGCGGCGGCTTTCAGTTATGTCGCGCAGGATGATCACATGCCCAACCTCTTCCGCCGCTGTAGCCGGGGGCGTTGACCTCGGCCCACCAGGTTGCGTAATCGTTGCTCCGTACCCGCCGGAGTCGCCGCCTCCGGCCACAATCCGTTCGCGCAATTCCATCATCAGCGGCACAACGTAGAAATTGATGAACCGATTCTGCGGATAGAAGATTTCCATGTCGTGGCTGACCGGCCCGCCGCTCCGCGTCAACGATCCCCAATCGAGACCTCCAATGCGTTCGTCCAACCGCTTGCCGATTGCTTCGCCCGCCTCGAGTCCAAATAAGCCGCAAGCGGACTCATTCAGGTAAGTGATTCGGCCTTTCGAATCAGTCACGATAATGCCTTCCTGGATGGCATTGAAAACGGTTTCCAGGAAACCTTTCTCTTGCGCCAGGCGGAGAAAATAATTCTGCACATCTTCCGGCCCGATGCGGCCGAGGCGCTCGATGAGTTTTTCAAGAAAACCCGCTTTCATGACTTCGTTACGGTTAATTCAAAAGTCATTCCGAGGGAAATCGAGGAATCCCGTTGCATTACTTTTCGGTAGCGCCGCGGGATCCTTCGACTGCGCTTCGCTCCGCTCAGGATGACGTTTTGGTTAAACGCCTTAATGACTCAACACTTCAACTTCTTCGTGTCGAGCAGGCACTTCCACCGTCAGCATTTCCACGCGCAGATAATTCAAGACCACCGGCGCGAGGATTAAGCCGGGGATCCCCATGAGTCGTTCGCCGAGGATCAGAGCGATTAACGTGAGCCAAACCGGATTGCGGATTCGGTCGCCGATGATTTTGCTGTTGAGCAAATACTCGAGCTTGTGAATCACGATGAGAAAGATTAGCGCGGAAATCGCCATCTTCAGGGAAATCGTCAACGCGACAAAGACGATGATTGTGTTGCTCAAAAGGTTCCCGACGATCGGCACGAGCCCGCAAAGAAACGTGACCGCAATGAGCAGCGGCGCGTGCGGCATGTGAACGGCCGTGAGGAAGATCGCGGTCAACGCGGTATTGATAAGAGAAATCGTGATCTGCGCGCCCATGACGGTCTCAAAGCTTCGATAAAAATCGCGGAACCGCCGTGCGACTTGGTCGCAGCAGATGGAGTAAAGATTATTCTTCACCCGATGCGTACCCCGATGCGGGTCCAGCCCGGTTTTGAAAAAGAGACTCGCGGCAGCGACGATTCCAAGGATGCTGAAAACTAAATTCGTGGTCGTCGCTTTGGCTACGTTTGCCACGTTGCGCAGATAATTTGCTTCCTCCCCAAGCGTGCCGATCAC
>JBARMF010000504.1:0-4323 GCA_049802315.1 Candidatus Udaeobacter sp. | reverse complement strand
AGCTGTCATTCCGAGCGAAGTCGAGGAATCCCGTAGTGGAGCATTAAGGTAACTTCGCGGGATCCTTCGACTTCGCTTCGCTGCGCTCAGGATGACACTCTCCTTTATTGAGCAAATCCGGCCGATTCTCGCGAGTGCGTTTGATTGCCTGCTCTTTACGCCACTTCGAGATTTCTGCGTGATTGCCGGAGAGCAAAACGTCCGGAATTTTCCAACCACGGAAATCGGCGGGTCGAGTGTACTGCGGCGCCTCGAGAAGACCATTGCTGAAGCTGTCGTCCGCGGCCGATCGCTCATGGCCAAGGGTTCCCGGCAGTAAACGCACGATTGAATCAACCAAGACAACCGCTGCAATCCCGCCGTTCGTGAGCACGTAATCGCCGATCGAAATTTCAAGATCAATCAAATGTTCGATCACGCGATGATCGACTCCTTCGTAATGCCCGGAAATGATTATGAGATGCGATTCTTGTGACAACTGCTGCGCCATCTGATGATCCAACCGACGCCCTGCAGGCGACATCAACACGATTTGCGGTTTGCGATTGGAAAGCCCGGACGCCGGTTCGCGTGCGTTATGCGCGATTTGTGATTTCAGATCTTCCACGGCGGCAAAGATCGGTTCCGGCTTCATCACCATCCCCTGCCCACCGCCGAATGGCGCATCATCGACCACGTGATGTTTGTCGGTTGTCCAATCGCGCAGATTATGAATGTGCAGTTCGATGATGCGGTTTTCTTGTGCCCGTTTCATGATGCTTTCGCTCAAAGGAGCGCGGCAGACTTCAGGAAACAACGTGACAATGTCGATTCTCATTCAGGCAAAACATCGAACGCTGAACGTCGAACGTCCATCGCCCAGCGGATAGCTGCTGTCCGGACCCCGAAAGCATTCGGCGTCTGACACAGACGCCCCAGGATATCATTCCACAATCTCGAGCACCGCGCGCTGTCCGTGACGCGCCGCAGAACTGGCCAGCAAGGTGCGAATAGCGTGAATGGTCTGACCAGACCGGCCAATCACACGGCCTACATCTCCGCGTCGAAGTTGCAATTTAAAGGTGATCATTCTCCCGTCGGGAATTTCCGTGAGCACCATGTCATCAGGAAATTCGATCAGTGCGCAAATGATGAACTCCAGAAATTCTCGCATCCGTAAAAAGACTAACCACGAATCCGCCTTCGCACAACAGCTACGGCGCGACAACGGGACACGAATAAACACCAATTTGGTCCGGCCGTTTGATTCGCTCGCGCCGGTTCACTCACCTTTCAGGCTTCCCGTCTAATCTCGCGTATTCCTACTGCGAGCTTTGTGTCAGACGCCAAGTACGCGCTAGCTTGCTGGCTCGGCAGAAGGCGATGAGTCTGCTTCAGCCGGTTCTGAACTCCCAGGTTCGGGTTCAGATGCTGGCTCGGCGGCAACGTTCTTCTTTTGTTTTTTAATCAAACTGCGAACGGTGTCGGACGGTTGCGCGCCCTTGCTGATCCAGTACTCGGCGCGCTCAAGGCTAAACGAACTGTTTTGACCAGTTAGTTTTGGGTCGTACGTCCCAATGATCTCGATAAATTTCCCGTCGCGTGGACCGCGGCTGTCGGCGACTACGATCCTATAGTACGGCCGGTTTTTGCTGCCTTCTCTGCGTAATCTGATTGAAACTGCCATGGTTAATTAACTTCTCATTCGCGCCATTTGCGCCATCATTTTTTTCATCTTTCCCGCGTTCTTCATCAGTTTCCGCATCTGATCAAAGCGTCGCAGCAAATCATTTACCTCCGTGACGGTGGACCCGCTCCCACGCGCGATGCGTTGACGCCGCCGGGCATTCAGAATGTCGGGGCGCGTCCGCTCTTCGTTTGTCATCGAAAGCACGATCGCTTCCGTGCGCTTGAGCTGCTTCTCGTCAACGGAGAGGCCCTGCACGTTACTCATTCCGGGTAACATGCCAAGAATATTCTCCAGCGGCCCCATGCGACGCATCATTTTGAACTGCGCCAGGAAATCATTGAAATCGAATGAAGCGGTTCGGAGTTTGCGCTCGAGCCTGGCAGCGTCTTCGACTTCGACGGCTTCAGCAGCTTTTTCAACGAGACTGATAACGTCGCCCATTCCAAGAATGCGCCCCGCAAGCCGATCCGGAATAAAGAGTTCAAATTGATCAAGCTTTTCACCTGTGCCTGCGAATTTGATTGGTTGGTGCGTGACCTCGCGCATGGACAATGCCGCGCCGCCGCGGGCGTCGCCATCAAGCTTCGTCAAAATAATTCCTGTAATAGACAAAGCAGCGTCAAACCCGCTCGCTATACTCACGGCTTGCTGTCCGGTCGCCGCATCTGCAACAAGTAAAATCTCGTGCGGCTGCAAAAATTCCTTGAGCACCTTGAGTTCATCCATCAGGACTTCGTCGATTTCCTGTCGTCCCGCCGTGTCGAAGATCTGCACACTGGGCGCGACCGTGGTTCGCGTCTTCTCAAGCGCCGCTTTCGCGACACTCTGCACATTTCTCTCACCCGGGTTAGGAACATAAACCGGTACGTCGATCTGTTTGCCAAGCGTCGCGAGTTGTTCGATTGCCGCAGGCCGTTGCAAATCGCACGCCACCAGCGATGGCAAACGACCTTGTTTCTTTAACAGCAGCGCAAGCTTGGCCGCCGAGGTTGTTTTGCCAGAGCCGTTAAGCCCGACGATTAAAATGCGTGTTTGATCTTCCAGGCGAAGCGGCTCTGCGTCGCCGCCAAGCAGCACCGTCAGTTCATCGCGAAAAATTTTTACGATCTGCTGACCGGGCGTAATGCTGCGAAGTACACTTTCGCCAAGCGCTTTCTCTTTTACACGCGCAATAAATTTTCTGGCGACCTGAAAATCAACATCCGCTTCGAGCAACGCCATTCGAACCTGGCGCAACGCAGCGTCGATGTTCGTCTCGCTGATAACGCCATGTCCACGGAGGTCTTTGAAAATCTCCTGAAGTTTGTCGCTAAGTTGAGGAAACATATTGTCTTACAAGGTGGATCGGCTTCTCCGAAGACGATATCATCGTCCGCGATCAGGGTGCATCAAAACGTGTTGAGAACAACACGTTCCACCACCCCGCGATTACTTCTTAACGGCTGTCGGGGGCGAGCTTGCAGCTGTAGCTGCTGCGGCTTCTTCGATTCCGAAGGTCCAATGGGTTTCGACTCTTTTACCCTCAGATTTGGCGCTGACGATTATAGTACACGTCTTCTCGCGAAGTTTTTGTGGCACCTGATACGATACGGTGCCGGTTTTAGCATCGAAGTTGGCCGGAACAAGGCCGAGGCCGCTCACGCGCATTTGTACACTGCCCGGCTCAATTTGCCCTACGCTGCTAAGGTTCGCTTTGATCAGTGGCAATGCTGTGCGCACCGTTTCGCCGTCTGCCGGTTGTGTCGTCAGATCTTTCGCGCCCACTTCGGCTACTGCCGTGCCGCCTGCACTCGACGCGCCAATCATGTTCACCGCGTCTGCAAACACTTTCGGCTTATTCGCTTCAATCGCGTAGCGCCCGATCGCATCCATCGGAGAAGTAAAGGTAATCGGCTGCCCGTACACGGTGAACATCGCTTCGTAACCGGCATTGCGCGCGAGTTCCTTCACATGTTCGTTGTAATTTCCGAACGGCACCGCAAAGCAATTCACCTTGATGCCGAGCCGCTGTTCGAGCAGTTCCTTGCAACCGACGACTTCGTTCTGGATCCATTTTTCGTAGTCGGCTCCAGTCAGTTTTTTCCTGCTTCGTTTTCCACCTGGTTCAATCACGGTGATGTTGTGCCCTTCGCGCAAATCCTGGTGCGTGGCTGAGTGCGCCTGAATATCAACGCCGTTGTCGCGAAGTTCGGCGAGCTGTTCCCAAGTGATCGCTTCTCCTCCGCCCAGAGCGCCCCCGCGCACGCCTTCGGTGTAGATGAACAATGTGAAGGGATAGCCGTATTTTTTCATGATCGGCCACGCGACTTCATATTGCGATTTCCAGCCGTCATCGAAAGTAATGACAGCGGAACGCGGCGGTATGTTCTTTTCGCCTCGCTTCCAGGCGAGCATATCCTGCATCGGGATTACGGTGATGCCCTTGTCTTTCAAGTCCTTCATCTCGGCTTCAAACGCAGCAGGCGTAATCTCCGTGCCCGGGTATCGGATCTTGTCGACCAGCCGATGGTAACAAAAAATAAGAACCTGAGCAGTTTGATCGACGACTGGCTTCTTGACCTTTGGAGCTGCCGCCACTACCGGAGCAGCCGTCGCAGCAGCCGTTCCAGGGGCAGCGCTACTACCAGGTTGCGGTTTATCGGTAACGGCAGGCT
>JBARMF010000503.1:0-2030 GCA_049802315.1 Candidatus Udaeobacter sp. | reverse complement strand
CCTGCGGACGATCTCACGGACCCAGCGCCGGCGAACACTTTCGCGCACCTGGACTCGACCATCGTGCTTGAGCGTTCCATCGCCGAGCTCGGTATTTATCCAGCAGTCGATCCGCTGGCATCCACGTCGAAAGCGCTGGCGCCGGAAATTGTTGGCGAAGAGCATTATGACGTTGCGCGAGGTGTACAGCGTGTTTTGCAGCGTTATAAAGATTTGCAGGACATCATCGCAATTCTCGGAATGGATGAACTAAGCCCGGAGGACAAGCTTACTGTCAACCGCGCCCGTAAGATTCAGCGGTTCCTAAGCCAACCATTTCACGTGGCGGAAGTTTTTACCGGTTTCAAAGGGCAATACGTGCCGGTTGCAGAAACAGTCCGCGGTTTTAAAGAAATTCTCGACGGCAAACATGACGACGTGCCCGAGCAGAACTTCTACATGAAGGGCGGCATCGATACGATCAAGGAAGGTTGAAGCGATGAAGGGTTACAAACGATCTTGTGTTGTCATTCTGAGCGAAGCGAAGAATCTCGGATTAATTTCGAGTCGATCCTGTCATGGAAATAAACCAGAGATGTTTCGCTTCGCTCAACATGACAGGTATGGTTCGCGAAATATTGTCGGTTCAATCGCCGATTCACGTGACCGCGAAATCCGTTGAATCAAAACCATGGCTACATTGAAGCTCGAGATCGTAACGCCTGAGGAAAAAATTTATTCCGAGGACGTAGAGATGGTGACGCTGCCTGGATCGGAGGGCGAGCTTGGTGTTTATCCAAAGCACGTCCCGCTTCTGACCACATTGAAGCCTGGCGAACTGCGCGTCGTAAGAAGCGGCCGCGAGACTACGATGGCCATTGGCGAAGGGTTTGTGGAAATCAAAGGAGACGCGGTTTCGGTACTAACCGACATGGCGCTCGAATCGGAGAAAATTGATATTGCTACAGCCGAGGCTGCAGTGGAACGCGCCAAAGCGGCCATGAAAGAAGATCACTCCGCCGAAGAAGTAGCAGCCATCCAGGCTTCGCTGCAAAAAGCGCTGGCCCAGTTGCACGTCAAACGCCGTCGCCACGGCTAAATGAAGTCACGTCATTCCGAGCGTAGTCGAGAATGGAGCGGCTGGGGAAGCCGCGACATAGACGGGAAGGCCGGAGGGTGAGCGAACGGGACGTGAGCGAATCAAATCCCGTGGCGTTAGAGTTTTAGCTAATTTCGCGGGATTCTTCGACTCCGCTTCGCTTTGCTCAGAATGACAATTAGCCGAGAGCTCCCGGAAAAGCTGGGAATCATCGCCGGCAACGGCGTTTACCCGCGATTGCTCGCCGATGGAGCGCGCAGAGCTGGCGTTAAAAACATCGTTGCTGCCGCTTTCACAGATGAGACGGATCCGACACTCGAGCAACGCGTGGAGCTAGTCGAGTGGCTGCGCGTCGGGCAATTAGGCCGGCTTCTAAAATTTTTTCGCAACCAGGGGATTCATCACGCGATCATGGCGGGCCAAATCGCGCCCAAAAATCTTTTCGATCTGCGGCCCGATTTGAAGGCGCTGATGTTGCTGGGCAAACTGAAAGAGCGCAACGCCGAATCAATTTTTGCCGCAATCGCAGACGAACTCGCGAAAGTTGAGATCGACCTTCTGCCAGCCACAACCTTTCTCGAGGATTCGCTGGCGCGGCCGGGACTGATTGCTGGACCGAAATTGTCACCTCGCCAGGAGCACGATGTCGAGCTTGGCTGGAATGCCGCAAAAGAAATTGCCCGACTCGATATCGGGCAAACAATCATCATCAAAAACGGTACGATCGTTGCCGTCGAAGCTTTGGAAGGAACAAACGAGGCCATCAAACGCGGTGGAACGCTTGCCCGTGAAGGCGCAGTCATGGTCAAAGTCAGCAAACCGAATCAAGATATGCGTTTCGACGTGCCAGTAATTGGCATCGAAACAATTCGTATCGCTGCTGAATCGGGAGTGCGCGTCATCGGTGTTGAAGCCGAAAAGACCTTGCTGCTCGAGCGGGATGCCGTTATTG
>JBARMF010000502.1:0-2368 GCA_049802315.1 Candidatus Udaeobacter sp. | reverse complement strand
AAAAGTACGCCGTCACCAGGTCGTGCAGCCATCGCCTGTGATTTGCTGACTGTAAAGCCCGCAAGGGTCACCTGATGCGCATTTGATATTGTGCCGGTCGCCGGATCGATCTGATAGATCTGGTTATTCTCCGGTGTACTAAAACCGTTCGAAATTCCGTACAAGGTCACGCCCGCTGTGCATGTTGGCGTCGGAGTTGGGGTTCCCGCTGTAGCAGTCGCTGTTGGGGTAGGCGTGAACGTTGCCGTGGCCGTAGGCGTAGGCGTAAACGTCGCCGTGGCCGTCGGCGTAAAGGTGGCTGTAGTAGTAGCAGTAGCAGTAGCAGTAGCAGTGGCCGTGGCCGTGGCTGTGGCCGTAGGCGTTGGGGTCGGCGTGGGTGTAGGCGGGCAAGGTTGAATTGGTGCGTTGCCTGTAACCACAATGTCGTCAACCGTCCAGTACCAGTCCCAACTGGATTGATACCGGAAGCGGAGTTTTACATCCGGCTGCCCGATGTACGCAGTCAGATCGATGGATGCGGGGGCGAATGCGGCGGCTGTTCCCACAGTTGCAGTATTGTAGGTTTGGACTGTGGCGAAGGTTGAGCCGCCATCGGTGGAAACATCCACGGTAGCAGTAGTGGTCGAGAGCCATCTCAGGTAATGCTTAAAGGTGAGCGTCAGGCTCGTGTAGCCGGCCGTGTTGAACGATGGCGAGATCAGGCTCGTATCGCCAGTCACGCCACTGCCGGCAGCGTCCGAATTGGCCATGATGAAGTTGGCGCCCGAATTACCAGTGAACGTATCGGTGCTATACACGTAGCCAGTGGGTCTGATGGTCCAGATTACTAAAGTAGGATCCGTGCCGCCGACGGAATTGTTGATTGCGGTCCATGAGCCAAGACCGCTCTCGAAGCCTTGGTTTAAGATGGTTGTGAGCCCACCGCTTCCCGTGACCATGATGGAAGCCGAGGCCATGCCGCTATTCGCTCCGGGGCAACCATTGCTGATGCTAAACGACGCGGTGTTGTTCAGCGTCGATCCGCACGTAGCAACCGTGGTGGCACTGATAACGTGGGCCTGAGTCACAGCATTGCCAGCGAGGGTGCTCAAGCTGTATTGCAGGCTTTGGTTCGGCGGAGCGCCAACAACCGACCAGCCGGGGTCGGTCGCGGCGGCGTCGATCATCCAGCTAACTCCGGGTGCGGCCGGCAAGTTGTCCAAAACGATGAGCCCCGAAGCGGTATTGGCGCTCGTGTTAGTGAGCTTCACGACAAAGCCGACTTGATTGCCATACGCGACCATGTTGGCATCGGCAGTCTTCGTGATGGTGACGGTGGCAATGGCAGGTCCGCTGTATGGGGTGCGCTCATCCGCGCCAATGTCAGGCGTGCACGGATTGCGCAGATCATTATCAAAGTCGGTTGTGATGCCAACAATCGGCGTAGCCATGGCGATACACGGGCTGCCCGCCAGGAGGTGCAGATCGACCGTGGCCGCGTTTCCGTTCGGATTAACAAAGAGCGGGTTGGCCGAGATACTGTTGGCATCCTGCCCGGTGGCCGTCTGCCAATTGGCCAGCGTTAGCTGATCAACTCCACCGAATGTGCCGACGAAACCGCCGGTGCCGGTGGCATAAAGATCATTGTAATTGGAAGTAAAACCGGGACCGCTCAACGCGATGGCATAATGCTTGCCGGTTCCAGCGCCGTTGCTGCGCGCATTCCAGAAGATATTGTCGATATAGTTGCGCGCACCCGAGGTCACGTTGCTGACAAAGGCGAAAGTGCTACTCGCATCGCTTACGCCGGTGCCTCCAACGTAAACGCTGTTATAATACAGATTATTGGTTCCGGCGATTTCAAACATGCCATAAATTTGATATCCGGTGGTGATCGAGCCCCCGGCGGCATCCACGCCGAGCTGGACCATGTTGTTCTTATAAGTGCCTTGTCCCGCTACGGGAAGAATACCGACCAACTGAGATGTAGTCGCGGTAGAGGTGATCGAGAGCGAATGAACGAAGTTTCGTTCCACCACGTTCGCCGTCGTAGCGGGGAAGCTGCAGTACAGCGCATAGATTGAGTTGCTGGCTGCGCCGGAATTGTTGCTCAGAGAATGAATGACGTTTTGGGAGATCGTATTTGGACCCACGGTTCCCGTTCCCGTCAAAAGCATGCCGCTGACTACAATCGTGGCTGCGAGGTTGGAGTTGCCTGAGATGTTTTGGATAATGTTTCCAGTTGCGGAGAGGTTTGGTAAGCCGTTCTGAATAGCATACATGGCATAGCCGCCAACGAGAGAATCGGTGATCGCGCCGAGCCCACTTGCTCCGATTTGGTTGTTATTCAGTGTCGCTGTCGCAGCCGAAGATGTATTAAGGAAAATTC
>JBARMF010000501.1:0-7305 GCA_049802315.1 Candidatus Udaeobacter sp. | reverse complement strand
ATTTGAAGAAACGCGCTGTTGATCGCGAGACGGCGCGTGAGGTTGCGCGCTTCAATCGCAAACATGCCTAACTGGCCAAGGAGTGACGGCTTCCCAGCCGTCAGGTGCAGTCGACGGCTGCCCAAGCCGTCGTTCCTTGGCTCACGGCCGTTTGCTTCAAACGTTTCGTATCTGACTATGACGTTGTGCGAATGAATAGGCGTATTTGGTTCGGAGCAGGCGCTCTTTTGGTCGGCGGTTGGATAACCGCTCGCATCATTCGCACGGCCCGATACACTTTGCGCGATAAAGTTGCCCTGATCAGTGGCGGATCGCGTGGACTCGGTCTCGTGCTGGCGCGACACATTTGCGACGAAGGCGGAAAGGTTGCTCTGCTCGCACGTGATCCCGAAGAACTCGCACGCGCGAAAGTCGATCTCACTGTGCGCGGCGGAAAGGTTCTCACCGTCGGATGCGATCTGCTCGATCGCGATCAGATTCAGGCTGCAGTCCGGAAAGTCATCGAACATTTCGACAGGATCGACATTCTGATCAACAACGCCGGCATCATCGAAGTCGGCCCACTCGATCACATGAGCCGCGAAGATTATGACCGCGCGATGAGACTGCATTTTTGGGCGCCGTACGAATTGATTTCGCAGATCGTGCCAGAGATGCGTCTCTGGGGTGGGGGACGGATCGTGAACATTTCCTCCATCGGCGGTAAAGTCGCCATGCCGCATTTTGCGCCATACAGCGCCAGCAAGTTCGCGCTGACCGGTTTCTCTGATGCGATTCGGGCTGAGCTGGCGCGCGACAATATCCAGGTCACAACTGTTGCGCCCGGACTCATGCGGACTGGCTCACATGTGAACGCAAAATTCAAAGGCAAGCACGAGGCTGAATTTGCCTGGTTCTCCGCCGGCGCGGGCGCGCCGCTGATCTCAATGGACGCCAATCGCGCAGCGCGGAAAATCGTTGCAGCATTCAGGCGTGGCCAGCCGTCGCTTACCCTCACGTTTGGTGCCCGCGGCGCGATCGCCGGGAACGCGCTGTTTCCAAATCTCACCGGCTACGCCATGAAAATTGTGAATCGCTTTCTTCCCGATGCAGCCGACGAAAACGGCGAGCGGTCGCGCGCTGGTTCGGAGCTCCCACGCTTAACGCCGGAATGGATGACTCATCTGGCCGACCGCGCGACAAAGCAGAACAACGGAGACGCGACGTCGTCCGTGAATCGTTAAACGTTATATCGCTACATTGATTTGGTTCTTATCGACCTAACGATTCACGATTCCACGGGTAACGTGGCGGAGCCATGAGCAAACGGCTCTTCGTCGCAATCGATCTGCCGGACTCAACACGCCAATTGCTTGCAGATTTTGATCCGGACATTCGTGGTGTGCGTTGGACAGAACCCGACCAGATGCATCTGACGCTGGGTTTTTTCGGGGACGTACCGGAAGATGTTGGATTCAAACTTCGGGAAAAACTCAGTGCGATCGGGTTCGGCGCGTTTTTTCTAAACGTGAATGGTGTTGGTGTCTTTTCGTCAAAAGGGGTTCCGAAAATTATCTGGATCGGCATCGGCAAAGCGCACCCGCATCTCTTCCAAATTCACAAACGTGTACAGGAAGCTGCGCTGGCCGTCGGCATCGAACCTGATCTTCGTCCGTGGCATCCGCACATCACACTCGCGCGTTGCCGCGATGTCTCTGCTCAAGCGCTCCGGAAAGTTTTACAATCGAATACCGAGTTCGATGCGGGAATGATTCGTGTCGACGCGTTCCATCTTTATTCCAGCAATCTGACGCCTGCGGGGCCAATTCACACTCTCGAACTTACTGTTTACAGTAGCGGCGGTCTCTGACCCCTGAGCGCACAGAGTGCCAATGTTGTAGGGCGTCTCTGTGAGACGCCGGCGTCTGACACAGACGCCCTACAGCCCTTTGCTCGACAACGGCGCGGCGATGTGCTCGAGCGAGCATCGCTCCGCGGCCACCCCGATGCATGCTTCCACCGCCGCAGCGAAAATCATCAACGCCGCAGCCACTAAATATCCTATGAATAATGTTGTGCTCGATCCCGTACCGATGATCCAACCGAACAGGAGCGGTGCGCCGACGCCGCCAACCAGTGTTCCGAGTGCAAAGAAAATCGCGATCGCCATTCCGCGAATTTCCAAGGGAAAAATTTCACTCACGGTCAGGTAGGCGGAACTGGCGGCCGCCGAGGCGACAAAAAATATAATTGTCCACGCAAGTGTTTGCGTTTGCGCGGTGAGCAATCCGGCGTGGAAAAGCCAGCCCGTCACCGCGAGCAATACTCCTGCGAGCGCATACGTCAGGGTAATCATTTGTTTGCGCCCGATCGTATCGAACAGATGCCCAAGCAGCAGCGGCCCGAGCACATTTCCAAGCGCGAACGGCAGAAGGTACCAACCGACGTCTTGTCCCGGCACGCTGTAGAACCGCATCAATACAAGTGCGTACGTGAAAAAGATGGCGTTATAGAAAAATGCCTGCGTGGACATGAGCACGAAACCAAGAAACGAACGTCGCCGATGTTCGTGCACAATCGCGTTCCAGATTTCGCGCCAGGGCGTATGCGTGCGAGTGCGAATGCGCGTAGGCGGCGCGTCGCTGTAGCCGGGATCGGTGATCCCGGTTGCCCCCATGATTTTTCGTTCCACGTCCGCGACAATCTCTTCCGCCTCGTGATTCCGTCCGTGAATCATCAACCAGCGCGGACTTTCCGGAATCCAGCGGCGAAAAAAAATAACGATTAATCCCAGAGCTGCGCCGATTCCAAATGCGCATCGCCATCCGAGCCAGATCGGAATGTGACGCGAATCGAGCAGCACCAGCGTCGCACTCGCGCCCATCGCAGCACCGACCCAGTATGAGCCGTTGATGATCAAGTCAACGCGGCCACGCACGCGCGCTGGAATCAATTCGTCAATCGCCGAATTGATCGCTGCGTATTCACCGCCAATGCCAGCGCCAGTGATTGCGCGAAACAGTGCGTAGCTCCAGAAATTCCAGGAGAACCCCGACAGCGCCGTTCCAAAAAGATAAACCGCAACCGTGATGAAGAACAATTTCTTGCGGCCAAACCGATCAGTCCAGTAACCGAAAAGCAGCGCACCGATCACTGCCCCGGCCAAGTAGAACGTCGCGCTCGCACCGACTTGTGCGTCGCTCAATCCGAGCGTCTCGCGCCGCGTCAAAACTCCACCCAACGCTCCGGCCAACGTGACTTCGAGACCATCCAAGATCCACGTTGCCCCGAGCGAAACCACGATCAGCCAATGCCACGAGCTCCACGGCAAGGCATCTAGCCGCGCCGGAACATAGGATTCTATCGTTTGGCCGTTTCGCATCCAGGAGTCTTTTCGCGCAAAGAAACCAGCGACGCAAAACACGATTTGCCAATCCTGTAGCCGTCGCTCTGCGACCGACGTGCGCGCCTCGCGGAGCGAGGCCGGCTACAAACGTTATAGTTCAATTGTGACGCTCCACCCGCCGTCGCTTCAGCCATGGCGGCCAGGCAGGGGCGTAGCCACAGAACGTCTCAGACAGCTTCCAGAAGTTCGACCGAATCGCCTTTGCGCAACATGCCTTCGACGATCACAGCACCATATACTCCGGCGGTGCCCTGATGAGCTTGAGCTACTTTTTTCAGTACCGCTGGCGTTCTCTCTGATGTGTCGGGATCGAGTGTGATCATGGCGCAGCGCGCATCGCGTTCCAGAATTGTGACGATTACCTTGGGGCCGATCTTTAACGAGCGTCCGACAAGTTCGTTTTCCCCGAAACCGTTACCAGAAGCCAAATCCAGATACACGTTTGCCCTGAAACGTCGCTTATCTATCGGAGTTTCTGTCTCTTCGGACAGTTGCTGCGCTGATTGCAAACTGAAGAGCGACACGGGACGGCAATCGGTCATCGCCCGGTGCGATCGCATCAATGTGAGTTGATGTTTCTCGTCAATCTCACTGCACAGCATCTCTATGAGAGCGGGATCATCGACCGCGACTGTTTTTCCCTCCGGAGTTTCAATATCGACCATTAGCTGTGAAATGTCGGCGGCCAGAGAACCCGCGCCCATTTTGTCCGCTTCGCTCAGATTCACGGGGCGCGCAGCTTGGTCAGGAAAACGAAACCGGGGCCGATACTGCAAGAGTCTCCGCTGCTCGCGCGCCGTGAAATACGGAAATCCAGTGGGGCTTGCCGAACTTTTGAAGGCAAAGACGCGATCGCCGTAAACTCCGGGGTAACCTGCAAACGCTTCCTCCAACTCCTCTCCACGCATGCTTTTGACGGGATAGCGCCAGAGGCTGTCCACTTTTCCGACGACGCTCACGAATTAAATTCTCTTCCTAAATCTGATAGCAGCAGGCGGCTCAGAAGCGATCCAGGTAATTTCATATTGCGATGTCATTCCGAGCGAAGCGAAGAATCTCTGATCATTTCTGGAACGACACTCCGCGCAATTTCGGAAATGCTTAAAAGCCTGGCCTCACACTTCGCATTTCGTTGCAGCGCTTCGCTCAACAGTCCTACTTCTCATCGAGAAAAGTGACTGCGCCTGTATCGAGGCTGTAATAGCCACCGACTACCTGTATCTTTCCGGAATCCACTTCGGCCTTAAGAATTGGCGTCGATGAACGCAACGCTTGCACGACATTTTTAACGTTCGCTTTTATCGTTGTGTCGAGATCATCTTTCGCTGTGGCTTCAACCGCAGGCTTGATGGCAGTGACTAATGATTGGATGTGCCCGGGTGCCTTGCCTTTGGCGGCAATTGTTTGCTTTGCTGCGTCAACCGCGCCGCAACGCTGATGTCCCAGCACCAATATCAGCCGGCTACCCAAATGATCGACCGCGTATTCGATGCTACCCAGGCCTTCATTATTCATCACGTTTCCCGCCACTCGAACGATGAATAAATCGCCGAGCCCTTGGTCAAAGACGACCTCGGGTGGAACGCGAGAGTCGGAGCAACCGACAATGACGGCGAACGGATGCTGAACGTTTGCCAGTTCTGTGCGCCTGTCCGTGGTCTGCCCGGGATGCTGCAGACTGCCGCTGGTGTAGCGGCCATTACCGTCTTTGAGCTTTGTGATTGCTTCCGCTGGAGCTACTGACGGTTGATCCGGGTGCGCCGGATCGGCAGCGCGGCCGAGATGGTTTCCCATAATCAAAGTGAACACGACGATTGAAGACGCGAAAAGCAGCTTTTTCATGCCGCCATGATATGCGCACCAGCGCCATCAAAGCAACTCGAAGTCGCGACTGCAGGTATCAGAATTCATCACGAAACGGTTTCTGCCGCTGAAAGAGGGCCAAACGTTTCTCGCGTTCTTGTCGTTCCTTCGGTGCCAACGAAGAATCAGTCAGTGACTGTTTCTCATATTTGACTGCCTGCTCAAAGTCGCCTGCTTCGGCGTAAGCTGCCGCCAATGCGTCGATAAATCCTGAGTTTTGCCAATGTGACAATTCACACGCGTTTTTCGCGGCGGAGACTGTCGCGGCTCTATTCCTCGGTGCGCCCGGCGGTCGCGCCCTACCAATTACACGTCGTAATACATCGCGAACTCGTACGGATGGGGGCGCAGACGTAGTGCGTCGTATTCTTTTTGCTTCATGTCGATCCAGTTGGCGATGAAGTTTTCGTTGAAGACGTCGCCGCGTAGCAAAAAGGAGTGATCGGCTTGGAGCGCTTCGATTGCGCCGCGGAGTGAATCGGGGACGCTGGCGACTTGCGCGAGTTCTTCTGGCGGCAATTCGTAGAGGTTTTTATCCAGCGGATCGCCAGGGTCCATCCGATTTTGGATTCCGTCGAGTCCCGCGAGAAGCATCGCTGAGAAGGCGAGATAGGGATTTGCAGCGGCGTCGGGGGTGCGGAACTCGATGCGCTTCGCTTTCGGGCTGGGTGAGTAGGTGGGAATTCGGATCGCGGCGGAGCGATTTCGGGCAGAGTAGGCGAGGTTGACCGGCGCTTCGAATCCGGGGACAAGCCGTTTGTAGCTGTTAGTGGTTGGATTGGTCAGGCACGTTAGCGCCGGCGCGTGTTTCAGGATTCCGCCAATGAAAAACAGAGCGATATCGCTGAGCCCGGCGTAGCCGTTCCCCGCGAAGAGCGGTTTTTCATCTTTCCAAAGGGAAATGTGAGTGTGCATGCCGCTGCCGTTGTCGCCGAAGATTGGTTTCGGCATGAAGGTCACCGTTCTATTGTGTCGTTTGGCGACATTCCGCAGGATGTATTTGTAATACTGCATGCTATCGCCCATGCGCTTTAGCGGCGCATAACGAATGTCGATTTCTGCCTGGCCGGCAGTCGCGACTTCGTGATGTTGGCGCTCGATCGCCACGCCTGCTTTCTCGAGCTCCAAACACATTTCATTGCGAATGTCCTGCAACGTGTCCATCGGAGAGACAGGAAAATATCCTTCCTTGGGTCGGATCTTGTAACCGAGGTTTGGAAATTCTTCGCGCGCGCTGTTCCAATGTCCTTCGGCGCTATCAACGACGTATGACGCTGCGTTGCCGCTATTGGCAAATCGCACGTCGTCGAAAATGAAAAATTCTGCCTCCGGTCCAATGAACGCTGTGTCCGCGATTCCTGTCGATTTGAGGTAAGCCTCTGCTTTTTCGGCAACACCGCGCGGATCTCGATCGTATGGCTCGCGGGTGATTGGGTCGACAATAGTGCAGATTAAACTCAGCGTCGGTTCGGCGTTGAAGACATCGATCCACGCCGTCGTCGCGTCGGGAACGACAAGCATGTCTGAGGCATTGATCACGCGCCAGCCGCGGATGCTCGATCCATCAAAGCCGAGGCCATCGGTGAAGATTTCCTCATTGTATTCGGTGAGCGTCGTCGTGAAATGCTGCCAGGTGCCGAGCAAATCCGTGAACTTAAAGTCGATCAATTTCACGTTGCTGTCTTTGATCATTTTGCTGACGTCGGATGGAGTTTTGTCTTTGGCCATATTGTTGTGCGTTGAAGGGTTGAACGATTAAAGGATTGAAAAGTTAAATTATTAAAACCTTACATGCCTTAGCATCAAATTCCGAACCGCTTTAACGCTTCAACGGTTCGACGATTGGCGCGCCAGCGCCGTCACACCGCTTTTTCGCCGATTTCTTCAGTGCGGATGCGCACCGCATGTTCGACCGGGAGCACGAACACTTTCCCGTCGCCGATCTTGCCGGTCTTTGCGGCAGCCACCACGACATTGACCGCCTTTTCAATCAAGTCGTCCGCCATCACCACTTCCACTTTCACCTTCGGCAGAAAATCCACCGTGTATTCGCTTCC
>JBARMF010000500.1:0-4105 GCA_049802315.1 Candidatus Udaeobacter sp. | reverse complement strand
CAGATTTTTCATTTGGCGGCATGTCTTAACATGCCGAGGCGACGCCTGTCGAAGCCAGAATCAAGGAGTGACGGCTTCCCAGCCGTCAGGGTTACATCGACGGCTGCTCAAGCCGTCGTTCCTTGTTGTCCGTCACTTCATCATCCCAGGTACATGCTCCGCATGGTCATGTGCGCCATCAGAGTGCTGGGATGGACGGATGCGCAGGAAAAATTGGAAGGCGTAGCCCAGATCGTCACCGTAATAGCGATCGAGAGAATCGGGGCGGTCGTTGATCGTGAATTGGGTGCCGAGACCGATGTCGATGCCGTTGCCGTGCGACAGGTCGCGGACGTAACCGAGCGAGTACCCGCTCACTGGAAAAATCTCGGATTCATCGAAAGGTTTGAGAACAAGTTCGTGTCCGGATTTTTGTACGCGTTCCCAGCGAAAATAAACGGTGTTGGGACCGCGTTGGTAATTCGATTCGATCAGGAACGATTGCGTTTTGCCTTCCTCAGTCGCGTTGTTCTGACCCCACGCAAACGTGTTCGACCAGTTGGTATCGTGGCCGAGCGGCAGATTGTAAATCGCGGAGGCTGTCGTGCGATGGATGTTCGTCTTGGGATCGAGCTCTTCGGGACTCTTGATGTAACCGTATGAAACCTGCAGCGCCAGATTTCGTGTCGGGTTCCAGGAGAGGCGGCCGCTGTATGAATCAAAACGTGGCCGGTCAAAATCGTAACGGTCTTCATCCGGCTCGCGTCCGGTGAAGATGCTGCCTTCGATTTTTACATCGCGCCACTGCAGACCGCCAGTGGCTACGCCGAAAGTGATGTGTGTCGAGTCCTGCCAGTGATGTCCGATCGGTGCGTCTGGATCATCCATTGCCGACGGGCGATGCATGAAGGCTGGCGGACCGAGCGCCGGCTCACCCGGATAACCGAAATAGAAGTAGGCGCTGAGATCGTGCTCGAATTTTTGCGATAGGCTGAACGAAAGTTCGTCGAAGAGATCGTGCGGATGTTGGCGGTCGTGCAATGCCTCTCCGTTCCATGCTTCGCCGGTTTGAAACAGAAGCGGATAACCGCGTCCGCCTTCGGTGAGCGGATCGAGGCTCATCATTAAGCGCGAGCCGAATTGGGTGCTCTCGCCGAGCGGATGGGAAAACATGGCCATGAACCAGTTCGGCGCATCGATCCGATCGTCGCCGCGTCGGGTGCTGACGTTCGTGTAGCGCGGGAAAATCGCGCCGTGCAACATCAGCATATCCTCGCCGAACATGAACATGCGGCCGTACATCGGCGACGAATCCGGCAACCAGCTTGTGCCGGAGCCTTCGCGGCTCATGGGATCGGCGAGGTCGACGGTGGAGTGCATCGACATTTCCATTTCACGGTGCTCGTGCTCACCTGCCGCATGAGACACATGGGACTGATCCTCCTTCGCTGAAGCTACGGCGGACAAGTTGGACGTTGGACCTTGAGCGCGTAAAGCGCCGTGGGCGCCACGCGCCTTTACGGCGTTGGACGTTTGGCGTTTCTTCTCCTTTATCGGAACGAGTTCCATCCCGCATTTTTGGCAATTTCCCGGATGATCAGTTATGACCTCGGGATGCATCAAGCAGGTGTAATTCTGCCTCTTCTCATGCTCCTTCTCTTTCTCATGCTCTTGCTCATGCTCTTGCTCATGATCGTGCTCCATCTGTGGGCGATTGAGGTCAATCGCCCCTACCTGCGCGGTGACATTTGTCGCGAGCGCGACAGCCATCGCTACGAGCAGGATCAGTTTGTTCGAATTTTGAACTTCCGCTTGCACGTCTCGTCCTCTGAAGAGCGCACCAGACCGTCGGAGCCAGGGTGAGACACAAGAGTTTTCGGCGAGGGCGCCGAAAACAGCACGCGAGTCGCGTGCGCTCCCCAGAAGACGTGAATCTTCGCGGTTAGGCGCGGCTCGGCGGAGCGTGAGCGAGAAGGCTCTGCTGCAAGATCAACTCAGCGAACGAAAATGCGCCGGGTGGCCCGGTGTCGAGTAACAGCGGCGCAACAGTTCGCGACGAATACACAACGAACGCGCCCGCCTGAGCGGGAAAATTCGCATCACAGAATTTCGCATCATCGCGTGCCCAATCTTTTGTTTTCGCAAAAACAACCGCGCGCAGGATTTTGCAGCACTGCACCCGTGATGATTGTTCTTTTTGTTTGGTGGGCTTGGAATGGAACGGGCACTCGGTTTGTGCCTTGTGAATTTCCGTTGCGACTGCTGCGAACGCGCAATGATTAGAGACCGCGATCCATGAGCAGATCGTGATTGCGACAATCAAGGAACGCGCAGCTGCTCTCACAACCATTCAATCGCTGACGCGACCTGAATGCTCAAATGTTTTCTTCCGCTTCGGTAATCGGCGCAGCGCCAGTCGCGGTGATCTCTGGTGGGACCAACGGCACGCTCGGCGGCATGACCTCTTGTGATTGGACTGGTGTTTGCTGAATGCGTGTCGACATCAGCATCGCGGTAAAAAGAAAAGCGGCTGCCAGATAATACGGTGCGCCTGGAAGGTGAATGCGACTTTTCGGATCGATGAACCACCCAAAAATGCGAAGGAATAACCATGGGCCAACAATGAACGTGATCGAACGCATGCTTTGGAGCGCTCCCTGTAATTCGCCTTGCTCACGCTGGCTGACGCGATGAGTCATCATGCTCTGCGCGGCTGGCATTGAAATGTTCCAAAGTGAAATGATCGGGATCGAAGCCAGTAACCACGCGCCTGTTTTAGCCAACCCGGCCATAAGCATACCACTCGATCCAAAAAACTGGCCGATGTAAAGCGTCCGCTTTTCGCCGAAACGTTTCACCATTCTACCAGTTAAACCGCCGGAAATCACGGCGGTGACGATTCCGACAATCATGAGCGATATTCCGATCATTCCCTGGCTCCAGCTGTAGCGATAGATCGCGTAAAGAGCCCAGACGCTAAACACATTGTGCGCGAGATACGCCAGGAATTGGATCGTGGTCAGCCGCCAAAGTTCGTGATGAGAACGCAATAGCTTGAGCGAGCCGACCGGGTTCGCGCGCCGCAGCTTGAATTCTTTTCGCTGACTTTTCGCCAAAGATTCGGGAACGAAAAAGTAACCCCAGAGCCAATTCGCCAGACTAAGTGCGGCTGCAATCCAAAATGCCAGACGCGGATTAACGTCGCCCGCCAATCCACCAATTGCTGGTCCGAATGTAAATCCGACACCGAATGCCACGCCGATTAGCCCGAACGCTCCAGCTCGTTTTTCTTTCGGCGTAACGTCGGCGATGTAAGCCATCGCAGTCGGAATGCTTGAAGTCGTGATTCCTGAAATAATTCGGCCGAGGAAAAGCCAGCTCAACGTGGGCGCCATCGCCATCACGATGTAATCCAATCCGAGACCGAGATTTGAGAGCAGGATGATCGGCCGTCTTCCAAATCGATCTGACAAAACTCCAAGCAACGGTGAAAAGAAAAACTGCATCAGCGCAAAGACCACCGCGAACCGCGCGCTCCACTTCGCCGCATCCGTCATCTCGCCGCCGAGGAAATCCAGAATCAACTTCGGCAGAACGGGAATGATCAAACCCATCGCCAGGATGTCGAGAGTGACGGTGACGAGAATGAAAATAACAGCAGCTTTGCGAGACTTCATGCTGAGTGGAGCATGAACGCAACGTCGTAGCGGCGGTTGTGTCAACCGCAGGTGGATCGGCTTCTCCAAAGACGATGTTGGAGCCGGCGCGCCCTCGCGCCGCCGACCAACGGCCAACGGCCCGAGGGCGGGCCGTCTCCATGGCCAACGCGTTGAGGACAACGCGTTCTACCCTGGTTATTTTGCGCGATGATGCCGCTTTCGTACCGCTCTCCAAAAACGGAAGTGCGAGAGAGTAAAATTCACGGACGCGGCTTATTTGCGACAACTGATATTGCCAAAAACCAAATCGTCGCCGTCAAAGGTGGGCACATCGTTGATGGAAAAACTTTGCGTGAAAAAATTACACCGCGACTGGGCCCGGTGGAAATTCAGATCGACGACGATCTGTTCATCGCGCCGGCGACCGAAGAGGAACGCGAGTTGTCGATGCTGTATTCAAATCACTC
>JBARMF010000499.1:0-8368 GCA_049802315.1 Candidatus Udaeobacter sp. | reverse complement strand
CCGGTACAATCGTGCTCATTTTCATTTCGTTGTTTCTGGCTGTCGCGCAGGAACGCAGCCAATTCATTGACCGGCTGGCTTTGCAACCAGCGCGTGTTCAAATCCCGGCATACGTCTGCGCATTTCTGGCGCTCGAGCTTTTTCCGGCGACCGGTCCGGTGCCTTTTGTCTATTTTCAGTTCTGAAGAACGGCGGCGACTATCGTTCGGGTTGCGGAGTCTAATCTACGGCCTCTGCACGGTGAAGTTCGCGTCGCTCTGGTCTGTGATCGACAGATTTCCCTGCAACAAGATCTTCACCCTACCCTGAGTGGTAGGGTAATTGTCGACTTGCCACCAATAGCCGACCCTGAACGCCGGGATGCCCTGCGCGATCTGGAACCAGCTAGCTCCACCGTCGCGGCTGTACTGGATTATCAGGTGGTCGCTGTCGGGCAGTGGGCGCGTTGGTGGTGCTTGTGGCTGTCCACGTATTCGTGCCGGGATTATATCTTCCGCCGGTGTTCACCGGGTAGTTGTTGTTATTGTTATCTACTCCACCCCAGACGATCGTTCCTCGATAAATTTTCAGGAAAAGTAAAGCCGATTCGGTTGTGCCTGACTTCCTGTCTTGCAAGTAAGTGAAAGTTTTGGTGAATCTGCGTTCCTTCCAGGATTGGTAGGACGAAGTTTGGAAAAAATGTTTCTCGAGTTGGAAAACTCGGAGATTTAGCCAAGCGCTCGACGCAGAAGGCAACGTAACGGCGACTATGGTGAAACTATCGTGAATACAGCTTCGCTCGTGTCTGTCACCGACGGAGTCTCATGATAGCGTATTCGCACCTTTGCCATCGTCGTGGCAGGACCGGGCACGTTCCAGAAATACCATCCGGTGTCCGCTGCCTGGGTCGCGATTCTTATCCACGTGGTGCCATTGTCGGTGCTGTAATCAACGTCGACGGTGTTGCCGCCGGGGTTTTGTCGGCTCCAGTGAATATTTATGTACTGCCCGATCGTGAACGTTTCTCCGCCGTTGGGTCTGTGGAGAGTCATGTAGGGAACGCGCTGCACGGTGAAGTTGGCGTCGCTCTGGTCTGTGATCGATCGATTGCCCTGTAACAAGATCTTCACCCTGCCCTGAGTGGTAGGGTAATTGTCGACTCGCCACGAATAGCTGAACGATAACGCCGGGATGTCCTGTGCGATCCTGAACCAGCTAGCTCCACCGTCGCGGCTATACTGGATTATCAGGTGGTCGCTGGGATGCAGAATGGCGCCCTCCCACTTGATGTCATGGACGCTGCCCATCAACCAGACTTCTCCGCCGTTCGGCTGGATGACGTTCAGCGGTGACGCTGTGGGCGTAGGTGTTGGTGTGGGCGTAGGTGTTGGATATGGCCCGCCACAATACCTCCCGCCGCTGTTCAGATCGCCTACGAATGCTCCACCGTATCCACCCCAAATGATCATTTCGCTGTTAGTCCAGACTGCGGTGTGCTGTGTTCGGGCGGTTGGTGCGTAGGTGGTGCTGGTGGCTACCCAACTATCCGCGCCAGGATTATATCTCCCGCCTGTGTTCACCCGGTCGGTAGTTATTCCCCCCCAGACGATCATTTCACTGCCGGTCCAGACTGCTTTTTGAAGGGCTCGGGCTTCGGGCGCGTTAGTCGTGCTGGTGGCTGTCCAACTATCTGTGCCAGGATGATATCGCCCGCCGGTGTCCAACGGGTCACCAAATCCAATTCCACCCCAAACGATCATTTCACTGCCGGTCCAAACTGCCGTGTGACCGTCTCGGCCAGAAGGCGCGTTGGTGGTGCTGGTGGCTGTCCAACTATCTGTGCTGGGATTGTATCTCCCGCCCGTATTCCAAAAGTGGTCACTATGACCATCGTAATAAAATCCACCCCAAATGATCATTTCAGTGCCGGTCCAGACTGCCGTGTGAAGGGATCGGGCAGTGGGCGCATTGGCCGTGCTGGTGGCTGTCCACGTATTCGTGCTGGGATTGTATCTACCGCCGGTGTTCGTAGTAGCCAAAGGGCCACCAAGCACATATCCACCCCAAACAATCATTTCACTTCCGGTCCAGACCGCCGTGTGATCGTCTCGGGCGATGGGCGCGTTGGTCGTGCTGGTGGCTATCCAACTATTCGTGCTGGGATTGTATCTCCCGCCAGTGTCGAATTCAGCGGTACCATATCCCCCCCAAACGATCATTTCGCTGCCGGTCCAGACTGCCGTGTGGTTCGATCGGGGAGAGGGCGCGTTGGTCGTGCTGGTGGCTGTCCAACTGTCCGTGCTGGGATTGTATCTTCCGCCAGTGTTAGGAAAGTCCGACTCGCCCGCGCCACCCCAGACGATCATTTCACTGCCGGTCCAGACTGCCGTGTGACTGTCTCGGGCAGAGGGCGCGTTGGTTGTGCTTGTAGCCCCCCACTGGTCTGTGCACGGAGCATCACCCGCGTCGGCAATTCTGGGCAGAGTGTAGACAATTTGACCTAACGTTGTTGCCACCGAAATCGCACTGCGCACCTCGGTCTGCGGCGATTGAACGTGCCGAGCTTGGTCTTGCGCCGAAAAATCGGCGATCAAAACGCTCGCTAATATTGGCCTGGCCAAACACTCGGCGATGACAGCCGGATCGTTTCCGAGAGCCTCAAACAGTTCCCGCAGGATTTCCGACTGTTTTGTGTCCCGAGCCATTCGGTTCATCTCGGTTTGTAATTGCTCAGCAGTGATTGGCTTTTGCCAGTAATCTTGGAGCACCAGCGAGTCGCGCAGATAGCCTGCGACCTTGTTTTCCAGTTGCGCCTGAGACATCACTGCATCGAGCGCAGGTTTCGGATCAGGATTCTCCTTTGGCCAAATACGGTGACGCCAGTAAACGTCTTCAATGATCCGCTGATACGCTACCCTCTCGGCGAAGCTGAATGCTCTGGGTTGGCTGGGACTTTTCGCCGTGCTGCCATGGCCGACAGTCGCCACGGCCGATTTGTACCATTTGTTAGGCGACTGAAATGCTGAACTAGCCGCGATAAAGGCCACCGCAAGAAACACAGCGTACACAACGCCTCGAATGATATGACCACTGATTTTGCTTTTCGTTTTCATCTCTTTCTCCATTCTCCCCTGGACATTCCTCGACAAAGCGTTGCGGAAAGTAAAGCCGATTCGGTTGCGCCTGACTTCACCTGCCTTGCAAATAATTGTGCAAATTTTGTGAAGCGCCGCTTGGCCGTGAGACTTAGCATTCTGAAGGCGAGAACTGGTCTCTGCGACCAGTGCCTTTTGTTCAGATTCAGTTTTGAGCAGCGCCTTAAGACCGCGGCCGTTGGATTTGGGATCGGATCGCAAATGCGGGTCGAAAAACAGAACCGCAATGCGCTAAATCGGAAATCGCAAATCGAAATTCGAAAACACAGTGGGCCTGACTGGGCTCGAACCAGTGACCCTGCGCTTATCAAGCGCATGCTCTAACCAACTGAGCTACAGGCCCGTGTCGCGGCTGCGCCGCGAGATTTTCGAATGTCGATTGCCGATTTTCGATTTTGTTCCGCGGCGCGCTTCGCGCGCATTTACTTAAATCGGCAATCGCAAATCGCAAATCGAAAATAGAGATGTCCGCCTATGCCAAGGCTATGGCGCGACAGTCTTCGCTTTTCTCCAGGACGCAAGCGAAGGCGCAGGATCTAAAACGCTACAGACGTGATTTTATAAACGCGCGACCGGAAGCGGATTTCAGATAACGCTCGAGCTGAGCCGCGCGAGTGCGATCGGAAAGCGCTATGTACGTTTTCAATCGCCAGGGCTTCCATTTGGCAGTGTGAACGATGCGACCAGAATTATGAGCTTTAAGCCGTGCCCGCAAATCGTTCGTTAAACCGGTATAGAACCTCTGAGAGTCGGCTTGGCTCTGGAGAATATAAACGTAGAAGAATCTTATCATGACTGGCTTGCCGAGTCGTAGCTCGCGCGAAAAACGAAGTAAGCCGAAAAGATGTCCGCCTACGCCAAGGCTACGGCACGACAGCCCCGAAAGGGTTCGGGGCTGGAGGCAAGGGGATTCGAACCCCTGACTTCCAGCTTGCAAAGCTGGCGCTCTACCAACTGAGCTATGCCCCCGAAAAGAACTGCGGAATGTAGTTTGCCGATCGCAGATTGCAATCGGCGCGGGTCACCAAATCCGAACGCGTTGCTCAGGTGCGACGAACATTCTGTCGGTGGACTGGACTTTAAAGGCGTCGTACCAGACGTCCGTGTTTCGAGCGGGACCAATCACGCGAAATTGACGCGGGGAATGTGGGTCGCTTACAACCTGCTTTTTGACGTAATCGTCGGTGACTTTTCCGCGCCAGGCCTGTGCCCATCCGAGGAGGACGCGCTGATCGCCCGTATAACCATCGAGCACCGGCGACGGTTGTTCTTTGAGCGAAGCGCGATAGGCGTCGAGCGCGAGCGTAAGGCCGCCTAAGTCCGCGATGTTTTCACCCATGGTCAATTCTCCGTTTACATGGACGCCGGGAATCGGTTCGTATTTTGAGTATTGGGCGCCGAGCACTTTTGCTCGCGCTTGAAATGTGTCCGCGTCTTTCTTGGTCCACCAATCGCGCAACGCACCGGATGCGTCGATCTTGCGACCCTGATCGTCGAACCCATGGGTTAGCTCGTGACCGATGACACCACCCGCTGCGCCGTAGTTAATTGCGGGATCAGCATCCGCGTCAAAAATCGGCGGCTGTAGAATTCCTGCCGGGAAAACAATATCCCGCAGACTTCCGTTATAGGCGTCGTTCGTCTGCGGCGTCATACTCCAATCACCTCGATCAACCGGCTTGGAAAATCGACCTGTGTAAAAATCCCAATCGAGCTGCGCGCAGCGTTTGACATTGCCGGTTAAATCGTCACTGCGAACAACCAGCTTCGAGTAATCACGCGGATGATCTGGGTAGCCAACCTTGATTGTGTAGGTGTCGAGTTTCTTAAACGCTTCCTTCTTCGTCTCCGGACCCATCCAATCGAGCTTTTCTATCCGTGCGCGATACGCAGCTTTCAAATTGGTGACAAGATCCTGGATCTTCTGTTTTGCCTCTGCTGGAAAATATTTTGCGGTGTAAAGCTGACCGACTCCGAAGCCCATCGTTCCGAATGTTCCGAAACGATCTCCAACAAGAAAATCGCCGCCGCTGACTGCTGTGATCGCGCGTTTCCAACGCGCCTGTTGTTCTTTCTGACCGGAAAGTGTTTTGGCGTGTAGCTCAAAGTAAGCGTCGGTGAACGGCTTGGAGAGATACGGCGCGGCGTTATCCGCGATGTGAAATGCCTGCCAGGCGCGAATCGTGTCGACCGCTGTTTTCGAATACGCGTCGACAATCTTGGGGAATGCGCTCTTCTCGGCAACGATAACGCGCGTCAGATTGGGCATCTTCGCTTCAGCGAAAAATCTGTCCCAGGCAAATCCGGGGACGAACTTTTTCAGATCCTGAACCGACATCGGATTGTAAATCGCGTTGAAGTCGCGCTGTTGCGCTTTGGTCCAACTGGCGTCCGCGATTTTCGTTTCGAAATCGACGATGCTCCTGGCGTTTTTGTCAGCGTCAGGCCAGTTCAACAGTTTCAAAACTGTTGCGATATAATTTTGGTAAGCGGTCTTCTGGGCCGCGAATTCCGGTTTCAGATAGTAATCGCGATCGGGCAGACCGATTCCGGCCTGGGTCAGGTAGAATGCGTATCTGTGCGGGTCCTTTAAATCGGCGTCGATCATGGCATTAAAGAGGGAAAATTCGAAATCAGTTGTGGTCCGGCCCATCAGCGCCGCGAGATCGTCGCGAGTCTTGACGTTCTTGAGAGTGTTCAACTCAGGCTCGATCGCTTTCGCGCCAAGTTGCTCAACCCGCGCTTCGTCCATGAACGAGCGATAAAAAGTGCCGACCTTTTCCTCGAGCGTGGATGGATTTTCATTCGGTTTTGCTGCGAGCGATTCCATCATCTCGTGCAGCCGCTGTTCGGTCAGATCGGTCATTGCGAGCCGGAGCGAGTACGCCGGTTTATCTGGAGGAATCTGCGTTTTGTCGATCCAGGTTCCGTTCGCGAAACGGAAGAAATCGTCTCCCGGTCTCGTCGCCGCATCCATTCCGGACAGATCAAATCCCCAAGCGCCGTATTTCAATCTCTTCGTAGATGGATCTTCGGCGTGGGCGAGAGATGCAGAACGGCAGAGAGCGGCGAGCAGAAGAACGCGGAACAGTGACCTCATAAATGAATCGTTGATGGAGCGAGACAGTAAACGAACAAAAGCAGGTTGAGAAGTTGAGAGACAGGGCTGGTTCACCGAGCCCAGTAAGGGAAATTGGCGCCAAACTCCCGCTAATTCGGACAAAAGAAAAATGCCGGATGTCGATCTTTCCAATCGCCATCCGGCATTCCGGTTTTTCCCGGCGCGTGAAAATCTGTTCGCGTGCTCTCCTGTTAATGCCCGTGAGCGGGTACCGCCAAATATGCAATTAACGCGCTGGTAGTTGGGTCGATAGCTCTACCTGTAATCTCTCCCTTGTCATTTATGTCTTTCGCGAGTGCGAGAAAGGCAGAATAGTCGCCTTTGAGATCGTTTAGGTCTGTGGGTGTGTTGCCGTGATCCCAAATAACGGCACGACAATCTACCCCGTCCGCGTCGCATGAAACACCAACTACCTGGCCATGTTTGTTAATCCCGTACGCTTCACTGTCCACATGTTCCGGATTACGTCCCTGCAACGGCAGCAAAGGTTGGATACCATCATGCTTGGTCCACATGAAAGCGTGTAAGACGTCGCCTTCAACAAATGCCGGGTCGCCTGCAAACCCGACGATATCGCCGTGTTGATTGATTGCCGTTGGAGTATTCCACCAGGCAGCTGGGAAGGTGCCAAGGTTAGTGACCCTACCGTTTTTCCAAAGCACGGCATGCTTGGCCGTGTGTCTTCCGACGGCCTGGTCGCAAATGCCCGAAATCCCCACAATTTCACCATTGTCATTGATTGCCGTGGCGGCTCCGGAAGTGTCGCCGGGGATCAAAGGGAGGTCGTGGATCTGATCTGGCGGCCCCAGAGTCCACATGGCTGGGCGAAACTGGAGTACTTGGGTGCAGCAACAGGTGGGGTCATGAACGCCATTCTCAGCCCAGCCGACTACCTGGCGACGATTGTTGGCTCCTGTGGCAAAGCCATTATTTCCGCCGGGAAAATTAGGAAGTCCCCTCATCTGGCCTAGGCTCTGTTGCCAAACGAACCCGAGGTTGATATAGCCGACGTTGTTAGGCGTACTGTAGAAAGCCGCGCTACTCCAGCTCTCGCCGAGCAGCTGCGGGTCGGCGGTTTGAGAGATACCTACGATGACGCCTTGGGTATTTTTAACGTTCCATGTGACGCTGCTGTTTGGTCCGCCAAGTGTGCCGAGGTCCGAAAGCGAACCGCTTCGCCACAGCGTAGCATGCCGGTTCCTATCCGGCAGCCTGGAATAGCCTGCCACCCAACTCTGGTCATTGATGCTGTTTCCCCCGGTACTCGTGCCGCCGAAATCGGGGAGGGTCGACACCTGGTATTGCGGTCTATGCTTCGCCGGGATTTGTTCCTGTGCCTGCGCAACCGTTAAAGCCGTTCCGCAGCAGATACTGATCAGAACAATCAAAGCAATTGGGCTAGATCGTTTGGTTGTGAGTTGTGTTGTCATATTTGTCTCCTTTGTTGAATTTTCATGACGACACCTTAGGGGCGGGCCGTGAATCACCACCAGAGCCACTTCGCAGATTTGGTACGGGCCATTTCAGTTTTAAAAGTCCGGCCGACGAACCAGCAGATCCAAAACAGTGGACCGATTGATGTGAGGCTCGTCAAAGACCGCTTCGTGCCTGCCCAAATTACCTAATTCAATTTTGAATTAAGCGCCGCGGCAAACTTGCCAAGGCCCTCGCGGATTTGCGCGCGCGACCAAGCGGCGAACCCAAAAGTAAGCGCGGGCTTCGGCTCTACTTTCATGTAGCACGACGACAACGGCGAAGGCCTGATACCGATGTCAGCGCATACACGCGTGATCACCGGCATCTGTTCTTTCTGTCGCACCCACGCGACAAAGTGTAATCCAGCTTCGGGGATTTCGAGGATGAAGTATTTGCCTAACAATTTGTTGAATTGTTCGATAAAAAAGTCCCTTCGATCCGAATATAATTTTCGCATCCGTTTGATGTGAGTAAGGAAAAACCCCTCCGTTAGGAATTGGGCCAGCGTCGCTTGATCGATGGCGGGCGAATGTTGGTCCATCACGGCGCGAATCTTAATCATCGGTTCGACCAATTGGTGTGGCGCGACGATATAGCCCAGCCGCAATGATGGGTACAAAATCTTGCTCATCGTCCC
>JBARMF010000498.1:0-2305 GCA_049802315.1 Candidatus Udaeobacter sp. | reverse complement strand
GGATGGATTCTAGTGTTTCAAAATGAATGATCCGGTAGCGGCCTATTTCGACAAGCTTCCGGAGACTCACAAGCGCCAGTTCGAGGAACGCGCGTCGGGCGCAAACTTCAATTTCCAACAACGTCTGAAAGTCGCGTGTGAATTGGGTGGCGCGTCGTCTGGGCGATTGCTCGACTGCGCAGCAGGAACGGGCGAGATAACATGCGCGTTATTAAAGTCAGGCAGGTTTAATCACGCGACCGTCGTCGATGTCTCGCCGGCGATGTTGCAAGGCGCAAAGGACCTTCTCATCTCGCAAATCAAAAACGCGGAACTTGAATTCGTTCAGTCAGACGTGTTCAACTTCAAGCCATCTGATTCGCGTTTCGATCTTATTCTTTGCCTGGGATTGATTGCGCATACCGGACGACTGGAGATTTTACTACCGCATTTGAAGTCAATGCTCACGCCTGGCGGCCGAATCATTTTGCAGACAACACTGACCGATCATCTCGGCACACGCATCGTACGTGCACTTACGGCGCGAAGTGAGCTTGCCCGTCGCGGATACCGCATTTCCTGGTTCTCCCAACAAGACATTTCCGACGCGTGCGACTGTGCCGGGTTGCGGATTCTGGAGACGCGACGGCACACCGCTGGCGTTCCATTCGGCGATCGCTTGTGGGCGTGGGCAAATTTTCAAATCGAAACTCGGCTGGAGAAATGGGCAAGCCACCACGGGGCCGACGCAATTTATTTGCTCGGAGCTGGATGAGAGTTGGTTTTCTCGTTAGCAGCGTTTCCCGCAAAGCGGGTGGACTGTTTCAAAGCGTGCGCGGACTTGCCAAAGCGGTAGCGTCCACAAATGCGGATGTGCAGGTGTTTGGGATCCGCGACGAACAGAGTGCTGTCGATTTGCAGGAATGGCAGCCGCTTTCTGTTCATACGTTTCGTCCGCGAGTGCGCGTGTGGGGTTATTCAAACGAGCTCGTCCCCGCGATGCGCGACGCCGATTTGCACATTCTATCCGTCCACGGCTTGTGGAAATATTGCTCTGTGGGCTCGCATCGCTGGCATCGGCAGACGGGTCGTCCCTATGTAGTTCATCCGCACGGAATGTTGGAATCTTGGGCGGTGCGAAACGCAATGTGGAAAAAACGAATCGCTGCGCTTCTTTATGAAAATCAACATTTGCGCGGGGCCGCTTGCCTGCGCGCCCTCTCGGAAGCTGAAGCACAATCGATTCGCGGTTATGGGTTAAGCAATCCCATTTGCGTGATTCCCAATGGCGTTGAGTTGCCGGACCTGAACGAGAGCCACCCGAAAACTCAATCCGCCAATCGAAAAACTCTTCTCTACCTTGGCCGACTTCACCCGAAGAAAAACATCTCGAATCTGATTCGCGCCTGGAACGACACTTTTAACTCGCAACGCGGCAGCGCCGACGATTGGGTCCTCGCAATCGCCGGATGGGATCAGGGCGGGTACGAGAGCGAACTCAAGCGTATTGCAGTTGGCACTTCGGTCGTTTTTCTCGGCCCACAATTCGGCGCGAACAAAAGCGAATGCTATCGCGAGTGCGACGCATTTATCCTGCCGTCATTGAGTGAAGGGCTTCCGATGGCGGTGCTTGAAGCGTGGTCATACGCGAAGCCCGTACTCATGACCCCCGAATGTAATCTGCCGGGAGGTTTTAAGGCCGATGCAGCGCTGCGAATTGGAACAACTCGCGAGGAAATTGCCGCCGGTCTGAAAGTACTCCGCGAAATGAGTGACAATGACCGAAGCCAAATGGGGAGTCGGGGGCGTGCCCTCGTCGCAACAAAATTTTCATGGCCACGAATCGGCGAGCAGATGCGCTCGGTGTATGAGTGGATGCTCGACGGAGGGCAGACGCCGGAAACTGTGAGATTGTGCGAACACGGTACCTCATAATGTCATTCTGAGCGGAGCGAAGAATCTCGGATCACATTCGAGGTCCGATCTTGGACGGAATAGACCAGAGATGTTTCGCTTCGCTCAACATGACAACGCGATTTATGAGATGCGCCCTGGGGCCGCTTTATGATAGCTAATAGCGTCCGAGATTTGATTTGCCATGCTGGACGTTGAGCAAAATCGCCGAGCGCAGAAGTACACACCGAGCGAAATGACTCGCCGTGTGCTATGGACATTCGCACAGCCGCTTTTCCGGTTCAGTCCCAGGCCTTGTTTCGGTTGGAGACGATTTCTGCTTCGCTGTTTTGGAGCCAAGATTGGCCGAAGTGTGCATGTCTACCCATCGGCGACGATTTATTTCCCGTGGAATCTTGAGGCTGGAGATGAA
>JBARMF010000497.1:0-3794 GCA_049802315.1 Candidatus Udaeobacter sp. | reverse complement strand
ATAGAGCCCGAGTGCGCTGCTTGCTGAGCGAACGTCCCCATCAATGGGAACAGGAATAGAACTGCCAGAACGCTGATAAATATCTGTTTTGGTTTCATAATGTTTGTTGTCTCCTTAGTTGAATTTTCCAAACATGTACAAAACGAAATTTCGGCAAAGGTTATGCCGAAATCGCAAAATTTTACCGCGGATTTTGCGGACGAAACCGAGACGGGAAGGTCCTGGTCGATGCGGTCATTTTCTACCTGAACATGCAATTCCCACATCGGTCAGCCCTGACTTTTCTGGACAGAACTGGGGCAAAACGGGTGGGCCCTCAGTTGAAATGCAGACCAAATTCTGCACGTTAAACGGCGCCTCTTCAAAGATTTCGGGGGTATAGCTCAGCTGGTAGAGCGTCTCGTTCGCAATGAGAAGGCCAGGGGTTCGAATCCCCTTACCTCCAGTCTTCGGTCGCGTCGTCGATGAGATAGGGATTGTCGCGCGAGGCTTTAGCACAGGAGGACATCTTCTGAACTCGCTACGCGACCGCAGCGAGTTAGGATTCCAAACAACTACGTAGGCGCATTTACTGCACGACCACCGGAGTTATCGCTACGTTATCTCGTGCCACGTTTTGTTTCACGTTCTTTCCACAGAATCATCCGCTCGTACCAGGCCAGCAGCCGGCAGAGCACCCATCCACGATAGCCGTCACGAAAACCCTGCTTCCAGAGGTAGTGATAAAGAAACCGCAGGCTCGGACGAAACGGGGCTTTCAATGCGAGTTTCTTCAACCAGCGTTTGCGTTGTATGGCTGCTCCAATAGGTGTCGCTCGCAAGGCTGTTTGACGTGTTTCGTGCAGTTTTCGAGACGCTGCTGCTTCCCAGGTAGAATAGCGATTATGTTTCTCGATGAAGGTGGCGATATCTGGAAAGGCGTAATGCTCCATTGGGGCGGATAGATAATTCGAGCGGCCATCGAGCAACACGTGCTCGTGCACTTCGTTGTCCCCAGATTGAGCGCTGTTGTTAATTTCGATCTGTTCGTATCGGCCGAGCCGGTGCCGAAACAGCCGCAAATTCCAACTCGGAAAATAACCGCAGTGGTTGATCCAGCCTCCGAGGAACCAGAAGCGGCGATTCAAGTAAAATCCGTCTACATTAGTGCGGCGAATCGCCTGCCGGATTTCGCGCTCCAGTTCGGGTGTGATCCGTTCGTCGGCGTCCACGATCAGCACCCATTCATGTTGCCAGGGAATATTCTCCAGCGCCCAGTTCTTCTTCCGTGGAAGGTTTCCATTCCAAATGAACTGCACGACTCGGGCTCCTGCTCCTTCGGCGATTACTTGTGTGCCATCGCTGCTCGCGGAATCAACTACTACGATTTCCGCGGCGAATGAAACACCTGCAATACAGTCGCGCAGGTTTGCCGCTTCATTCTTGACCGGAATGAGCACTGACAAGGGCGCTTGTGCGTCCAATAAGTTGCTCATTGAGTAATCTGATAATGAGCCGCTCGATTTTGAAAAGACATTCCCATTTAATTTCTTCCACAGTTTGAGAAATCCGGTTTCCCAATTCAGCGACCATGGGCAAAACGCAAAGTACGCGGATTTAGGCTGACAGACAAAACCGAATCTGAAACAACTTTACGTCCGACATTAAGTATTTTGAACATCGAAGAGGCACTGCGATCGCAAAGGCAAAACAACGAGCGGTCAAATTTCCCAGAGAGCTGCTGAGATGGAAGGTGCTGTGCCCGCGCCCGCTACGCTGCAGCGTTAAACGGAGGGCGGGTGGGCGACGATAGTTCCATCCGCTTACTTGGAGAGAAATTGAGCTACCGAATTACTGCTTGCTAAAAAATACGTAAACAAGATGATTACCGCCCGTGAATCCGGATGATCCTGCTGCTCATCGGCTCGCGCACGGTCGTTTCAATACGACACGCTGGAGCGTTGTGCTTTCTTGCGTCGACGCGGACGGCGGCACGCAGAAGATGCACACGGCACTGGCGGAACTTTGCAAAATATATTGGCGACCCGTCTTCGCGTTCATTCGCCGCCTGGGACACTCGCCTCAGGACGCCCAGGACCTGACACAAGATTTTTTTGTCATGCTGCTCAAAGGTCAGCTTTTGCACCGCGCCAATCCAGCTCGCGGGCGCTTCCGTTCGCTGGTGCTCAAAGCCCTGGAGGACTTTTTGCGCGATGCGCAAGCGAAGCGTTCCGCGCGGAAACGCGGTGGCGATGTGCAGTTTGTTTCCTGGGATGATTGGATGTCGGAGGCGCCATCGCAGTTCTCGATTTCTCAGCAGGAATCGGATAGATGGCCGGCGGAGCGGATTTTCGATGTGCGCTGGGCGGCGACGGTAGTCGAGCGTGCCTTAAGTCGACTGGGCGAGGAATGCGAGACGCGCGGGCGCCGGCGCGTTTTCGATATGCTAAGTCCGTGTCTGGCGGCAGAGCGGAACAATGTTTCTTATTCCAAATTCTCAAAAACGCTCGGCATTCCTGAAGCCTCGGTCAAGCGGCTCGTGCATCAGATGCGGGTTCGTTACCGCGCACTGCTCCGCGAAGAAGTCGGCCTGACTGTCGAGAAACCCGATGAGATCGACGATGAGCTCCGTTATTTATGCGCGGCGTTGAGTGCCACGGAATAGGTAAAATTCGAATTCAAAACCAAGATTCTCCGGTTTCCCGTAGTTGACGCCGATTGAACGAGCTAAGAATCCGAAAAACTCGTTGTCGATATCTCACGATTGGCAAGCTAAGCGCAACATTTTCGAGAACTTCGCCCTCCAAATCCCGGAGAAAGATAACGGAGAAGGCGGCTGCGCTCAGGGGCTGGGTCGAGTTCGTCCGGCCTCGCAGTTGTAAGTTTACTCCAAGTTTAACATTCCCGATGAGTGGCAGTTCAACTTCGATCCTTGAGCGCGAGGAGCCGCTGGCGTGTCCGCGTTGCGGAACAGAATGGCGTCTCAACCGGGGGCTTTGTGTGAGCTGCCTGCTCTCACCCGGTCTCGAGACGGACATGCATCATGGGCAAGCACCCGGTGATGTGCTCGATCAAATTGATATGAGCGACGCCGACTGACGCGCCGGCACAATCCAGACTACCAAGAACTCAGCCGCTCACTGCCTTGCAATGCGCGGAACCGTGGAGGGAGCGCTCGTAATTGTGCTGAAACAGGGCGCACATTCCGAAATTGCTACGTCCCTCAATTCGGGCGGTCCTCGCCATGGATCATCCCCGCACGCAGTACATTTACCCTAAGCCTCAGTGCCGCAAAGCAGCGAGCCTCAGCTTAGTAATTGTTGACGAATTTTTCTGGTTTTTTGTTGCAATGTTTGCACTCCACTCTAGTCTCATCGCCTTTGCATGAGTTCCCCCGGCGCTCCCCTTTCAGGGCCTCTTCGAAAGGAGCCTGATGCCTGTCCTCAGTGTGGATCCGGATCGCGCGTTAAACAGGGACTTTGCCTGAGCTGTCTGCTCTCCCAAGGCCTACATCAGGAAACCGCGACTCCGATAAGTCAAAACGGCGACGGCTACAATGGAGAGACGCTCGATGATGTACTCGGTGAAATTGCGGTGCAGGATGCTGACTGGCGGCTGGGTAATTATCAAATTCTGGAGGAAATCGGGCGTGGCGGGATGGGGGTAATTTATCGCGCGCGACAACGGCACTCGCGCCGCATTGTCGCGTTAAAGCGCATCCTTGCTTACCATGCGGATTCGCACGAGACGCTGGAGCGTTTCCGGCGCGAAGCGGAAGCGGCGGCGCACCTTGATCATCCAAATATTCTGCCCAT
>JBARMF010000496.1:0-1570 GCA_049802315.1 Candidatus Udaeobacter sp. | reverse complement strand
ATCATCTGCGGCGTGCACGATCTCGATCTTGCCATAATCGATTTCGAACATGGCCCGCATGGGATGACGCTGCTCAGTGCGATCAGCACGTTACGTGAGGATCTTCCTGTGATTGTGATCACTCGCTACGATGAACAGCATGTGGAAGCGCTGGCGTACGCGAATGGCGCCACGGCCTGTTTTTCGAAGCAGGCGGTGGCGACGCAACTGGCGAACGCGATTCGGGAATTGAGCAAACCAAAACCGGAACAAGTCTTTGCCTGATAGGGAGGGTCAACAATGCAAACAATGAAAGCCAATGTTTTTCGCGGACCAGACAAGATCGGCATTGAAGAAGTGCCGCGACCGACCGCCGGCGTCGGAGAAGCGGTAATTCGAATCACGCTAACCACCATCTGCGGGACGGACCTGCACATCTTGCGCGGCGAATACCCGGTGAAGCCGGGACTGGTGATCGGACACGAACCGGTTGGGGTGATCGAAGAACTCGGAGACGGGCTGTCCGGGTACGAAATCGGCGACCGTGTTTTGGTGGGTGCGATTACCCCATGCGGTCAATGCCGGGCTTGTTTGTCTGCACAATGGGCTCAGTGCGGCCACGGCGAAGGTATCGAAGCGATCGGCGGCTGGCGATTCGGCAACACTATCAACGGTGCGCAAGCCGAATATCTGCTGGTTCCAAACGCACAGGCGAACCTCGCGAAAATTCCGGACGAACTCAGCGACGAACAGGTTGTTCTGCTTGCTGACATCGCTTCGACGGGATTCAGCGGCGCAGAATCGGCGAACATTCGCATCGGCGATACGGTTGCAGTTTTTGCGCAGGGTCCCATTGGCTTGTGCGCCACCGCGGGAGCGAAATTGATCGGCGCTTCGTTGATCATCGGCGTGGAAGGCGATCCCGTTCGAATGGAAATGTCGAAACGAATGGGCGCGCACGTCGTGCTCGATCCGAAGGAGTGCGATGTCGTCTCTGAGATCAAGAAGCTCACCGGCGGTGGCGCGGATGTGGCAATCGAAGCTCTTGGACTCCAGGAGACGTTCGAAAATTGCCTGCGCTCTTTGCGTGCGGGCGGGACGTTGAGCAGTCTTGGAGTGTATTCGGGAAAACTTCAGGTTCCGTACGACGCGTTCGCAGCTGGCCTTGGCGATTACAAAATCGTGACCACACTTTGCCCCGGAGGGAAAGAACGGATGCGCCGGCTGATGTCGATGGTGCAATCGAAGCGCTTCGATCCGCTGCCGCTGCTCACGCATCGCTTCACGCTCGATCAAATCGTCGAAGCTTACGACGTCTTTGGCTCGCGCCGTGAAGGTTGCCTAAAAGTGGCGATTAAGCCTTAACTGCTGGAGCCCTCCCTCGTAGCAAGCGCAGCCCGTTCAGAATGACTAAAACCGTGCTGCCTTCGTGGCCGATTACGCCGGCGGTGAGATTAATCTTTTCTGCCAGCGCGGAAATGATCAGAAAGAAAATAACGCCCAGCGAGATCGTGATGTTCTGGCGAATGATCGAGCGCGCGCGTCGGCTCAGCACGAGCGCCTCTTCCACATTTTCGATCTTGTCGTGCAT
>JBARMF010000495.1:0-6379 GCA_049802315.1 Candidatus Udaeobacter sp. | reverse complement strand
ACCGTTCACGTTGACGCCAAAGACGGCGCACTTGAATTTCGCGAAAAATAGGTCTCACTACTGGTCCTTGTAGTGAACGCGAGGACCAAGACCAATATCCGGTTCAACGGCCGGGAGTATGCGAACGCGGACGAGATGCCGTCTGATGTTAGAGCGGCATATGATCGCGCTGTGGACGAACTAGGGGAGCTTCATTCCGGAGCGCGACTTGCGGCAAAATTGAAATCGAAAATAATTGTGAACGGGAACGAGTTCAATCATCCGGGCGAAATGTCAGTCGAAGACCGACATTTGTATCACGAAGCGCTCGAGGCGCTGTTCCCGCCAAACATTGCCATATCCGCGGCTGGGGCAGGCGAAACCAACGGCGCGAAACGCTCGCCGATCGTGGGCGCGATGAAGAAGCGCTTATCGCAGGCTGCAAGAGTTCTTCGACTAAGGCGCTGAGCGCGCTTCGTTCGGCGGTTGACCCGCCTCCGCCAGGCTTCGGCGTGGCGAGCACAACCGCCGCTACCACTTTAGCGCTACGCGGTTACTTGTTTGAAGGCGGTGACGAAACTTTCCATCTCCGTTTTCTTGCCGATCGTCAGACGCATGTGGTTCGGAAGAGCTGGGAATAACCGGCCGACGTGAATCTTGCGCTCTTTCATAGCCTGGATCAGCGGCGCGACAGGTCGTTTGCAATCGAACATGATGAAGTTGGCTTGTGACGGAATTTGTTCATAGCCCATCTTGTCGAGCTCAGAGGTCACGAATGTTTTCGCTTCACGGTTCAAACGTTGACCGTTTGGAACATGATCAAGATCATCAAGACTCACGGTTGCTGCGGCCAGAGCCATGCAGTTGACACTGTCCCACATTTGATTTCGGCGCAGCCGATCGATCGCTTCCTTCTGGGCGACACAATAGCCACAGCGCAATCCTGCCATCCCGTAAATTTTCGAGAATGTGCGTGAGACAATCAGATTTGGATGATCTTTCACGAGCCCGATCACACTCTCGTAGTCGGGGCTATCGGCATAATGAAAATACGCTTCATCTACGAGAATCATCGTCTGCGGCGGAGTCGTTGCGATGAACTCTCGCAGTTCGTCCTTTGGCGTGATGCTGGCAGTCGGATTATTCGGGTTGCAGACGTAAATCAGACCCGCTTTCGCCGAATCACGCATTTTCGGCAGGTCATGCTGAAAGCTGCTGGTCAATGGCACTTTGACTACCTCAGCGCCATTGGAGCTGGCATTATTGAGAATTGCTTCAAAGGTTGGATCCGCTGCTACAAGCTTCCCGTTCTGAGGTCCGGTGAACGTTTCTGCACAGAGTTTCAGGATTTCGCCCGACCCATCGCCAAGTAGAACCTGATCGTGATTGACGCCGTTCAGTTTCGCCAGCTTATCAATTAGTATGTTGTTGTGTTCGTCCGGATAGCGACATGCAAGACCGAACGAATCTGTCATCGCCTGAAATGCTTTCGAGGATGGGCCGTAAGGATTCTCATTCGCGCTCAAGCGAACGATGCCTCCTTCGGCCAAAGGCGTAATCACGGACTGAGTCGGCTTTGCAAAAGAAACCGGCGGCCTAACGACTGCCGCCGCCGCGCCCGCAGCGAGTAGCTGGGCAAATTTGCGTCGGGAAAAAAGGAGCGTGTTCATGGTGATCATTCTTAAAACAGTCTGACGCTTAACGCGAGAGCGAATTGCGAGTCATGGGGTAGCGCACGCGTCTCGCGTGCTGGTTGGAAAGCCCGGCCGTTGCTTCGCATCCGTTACGGCGGCGTCGCGCCGAAACAATCTTTCCTTTGGACTTCATCACGGTCGAGCGAGGATCAGAAGAAAGTTCGCGATCGCGAGACGCGTGCGCTACCCAGATGGCAGAGTTACGTTTACAATCCGCTGTGATCCTTACGATATGGAGACAGCGCAGGCGACATCGCTTGCGAGCGCGACCGTTCCCCAAAAAATGGCTCACGCTGATTCGGCAGCACGTTGTCATTTTCCACAGGCTGTCAGCGAGTGATCGCGCGGAATTGCTTGGTCACATTCAGGTCTTTCTTGCCGAAAAACGCTTCGAGGGATGTGCTGGTTTCGAGATTACCGATGAAGTTCGCCTCACCATCGCAGCGCAAGCTTGTCTTCTATTGCTGCACCGCAAAACGGACTATTTCCCCGGCCTGCTCACGATTCTCGTTTATCCACTGTCGTACATGGTGGAAGAAAAACGACAGATTGCAGAGCATCTTTGGGAAGAGGGGACAATGAATCGCCTTGGCGAGACCGGTCGTAGAATGGGTTCCCTGGTTTTGTCCTGGGGCGCAGTCGAACACAGTGCAGCTGATCCCTCCGATGGTAAGAACGTTGTTCTGCACGAATTTGCTCACCAGCTCGACTTCGAAAATGACGCTACCGACGGGGTCCCGGGGTTGGCGACGCGCGAACACCAGTTAGCTTGGGCCGCCGTGATGAAATCCGAGTTTGCGTCATTGCGAGCTGCGGACGAGAGCGGTGTTCCAACGCTGCTTGACACCTACGGAGCCACTAATCCCGCTGAGTTCTTCGCAGTATCAGTAGAAGCATTTTTTGAACAGCCGCATGCGCTGCATGCCCATCATCCAAAACTGTATGCTGAGTTGCGAACGTATTTTCAGCAGGATCCGGTGGAATTTTTCGCTGAGAGGTAGGGACGCCGCGCTGCGGCGTCCGGACGGCGCAGCGCGCCGTCCCTACCAGCTATTGCGGCTGTGGGACGATTCGAAGATATGGCTTCGGCGCTTTCCAGCCTTGCGGATAACGTTTCTTCGCCTCTTCATCCGAGACAGAGCCAGCGATGATTACGTCCTCTCCTGGCAACCAGTTCACCGGCGTAGCTACCTGGTGCTTCGCGCTCAGTTGCAGTGAGTCGATCACTCGCAACACTTCATCGAAATTCCGGCCAGTGGTCATTGGATAGACAAGTACCAGCTTAATCTTCTTGTCTGGTCCGATGACGTAAACATTACGCACAGTCGCGTTATCGGCCGGTTTGCGCGATTTGGCGTCTCCCTGGGTATCGGCCGGCAGCATCCCGTAGAGTTTTGCGACGTTGAAATCGGCATCGCCAATGATTGGGTAATTTGGCGCATGACCCTGAGTTTCCTCGATGTCCTTAGCCCATCCTTCGTGATCACCAGTCGAATCGACCGATAGTCCGATGATCTTTACATTTCTCTTGTCGAACTGTGGCTTTATTTTCGCCATGTATCCGAGCTCCGTCGTACAGACTGGGGTAAAGTCCTTCGGGTGCGAAAATAAGACGGCCCATGAATCGCCGATCCAATCATGGAAACGGAGCCGGCCCTCGGTCGTTTGTGCTTCAAAGTCTGGTGCTGTATCGCCAATTTTCATTGTTCTACCTCCTCGTTTTTCTCTCAAAAGCTTATTTCAAACGCAGGCGCAAAAGTCAATAGTCGCTTTGCGAGATCAACTCACAGAATTTTTGCAGATCGATATTGCCGCCGGACACGATCGCGACGATCGGCCCTTTGCCAGCTTTCCCACTCAACGCCGCGGCGACTGGCAGCGCACCTGCACCCTCAGCAATGACACGTGCTTTTTCAGCTAATAGTCGCATCGCATTTTTCGTGTCCTTGAGAGTAACAACGAGATAGCCATCCACAATTGGTTTCATGCGTTCCCACATGCGAGGGAACATGCTTTGACCGCCGGCGCCATCCACGAATGAGGATTTCCAGTCTGGAAATTCTTGCGGCGAACCTTTTTCGAACGAAAGCGCTGCCGGCGCTGCGGTCTCCGGTTCAACGCCGAATATTTTTACTTCCGGTCGTAGTGCCTTGATCGAGCTGGCCACGCCCGTGATTAATCCGCCGCCGCCAATGCTGGCGATGACAGCGGCCACGTCTGGCGCGTCTTCGAGAATTTCCAATCCCATCGTGCCATGACCAGCAATGAAATCGTCGTCATCGAATGGATGAATGAATGTTCCAACAACTCCCGCAAAAGATCTTTCATCGAGCGCTTTCCAGGCACTCTCGTACGGGACTGGAATAAGTGTCGCGCCGAGCGCGTTCATTCGGTCTAGTTTTGACTTCGGCGCCGTTTCAACGACCACGACCGTGCACGGCACGTTTGCTGCCCTCGCTGCATAGGCAACGCCCTGGCCGGCGTTGCCGGCGCTTATTGTCCACACCCCGCGTTTGCGATCAGATTCGGACAATGCCGCGACGGCATTGGCTGCGCCGCGTAACTTGTAGGCGTTGATTGGTTGCAGGTTCTCCAGCTTCAGACGGATGTCCGGAAATTCCGGTCCGAGTTCGAGGCGAATCAGTGGTGTGCGCACGATTGTTTTTGCGATGCGCTCTTGCGCCGCGCGTATTTCTGACAGCTGTATGGGGCGAATGGATTCGAGCGAAGTGAGCATGAGCCGTAATTCTAGAGGCTAGGCTTATGCTCGCAATTTATTCCGCTCAGGAGGGTGCGGTAAAGCGGCGGAGCACCGCCGCACTCCAAAACGTGGCCGACACTTCAAGGCACAATAATACGCTTCGCGTTTTGGAGTGCGCCGCTGCTGCGGCGCTTTCAAGGTCTGACTACCGAGGTAGGGCAACCCGAAAGCATTCAGAGTCGCTGGTAGGCAGGCGATGCGCCCGCCCTACAATTCGGCAGAGCGCGGCACAAAGGTCTGAAGCTTTGACACCGTGGATATTTCGGTTGTCCGTTTTGTGGTAGCCTCACGAACAGATGGCCAAACGAATAGCGCGAAAGAGAAAAACTGCTCGTGTTGCGGTGGCAAAGAAACAAAGAGGCATCGCAGTCAGTCACAGCACAAGGTTAGCGCGACCTGATCTCCTTATCCTGCTCGGTCTCGCGGTGATGACGTTTGGGATTTACGCGCAAGTAATCGGGCATCAGTTCATCACTCTCGATGACCCCACATATATCCGGGAAAATCCAATGGTGAGTCGCGGTGTTACGCTCGCGGGACTCGCTTGGGCGTTCACCACATTTCATGTGGCAAATTGGCATCCGCTTACCTGGATTTCGCACATGATCGATTGCCAACTCTTTGGCACTAACGCAGGCCGCCATTTACTGGTGAACGCGCTGATTCATGTGGCAAACACGCTACTTGTGTTCTGGTTTCTGTTGCGAGCAACACATGCCCGCTGGCCCAGCGCGCTCATCGCCGCGCTTTTTGCGCTGCATCCGTTGCACGTGGAATCGGTGGCGTGGGCGTCCGAACGCAAAGATACCTTGTCCACATTTTTCGGATTGCTCTCCCTAATCGCTTACCTGCGCTATGCAGAAGCACCATCAAGGGGCCGATACATGTGGACCGCCGTAGCGCTCGGACTCGGACTTCTCGCCAAGCCGATGTTGGTGACATGGCCGTTCGTAATGTTGCTGCTCGATTACTGGCCGTTGCACAGATTTGTATCCTTGGTAGGGACATCGCGCTGCGATGTCCGGACGCCGCAGCGCGGCGTCCCTACCTCTTCTTGCAGGTGGTCAGTAGTCCGGCGTCTTGTTGTCGAAAAGATACCGTTGTTCGCGCTCGTGTCGGCGTCGGCCATCATGACTCTGATCGCGCAATCGCGTGGAGGAGCGGTGCGCACACTCGCTCATGAGCCTATTACGCTGCGGTTGTCGAACGCGCTTGTGTCGTATGTGAAATACTTACAGCTCACTTTCTGGCCGAATGATCTTGCGGTCTATTATCCGTTTGCGGGGATATTGGCTTGGCAGATCATCGGCGCAGCGTTTCTGCTGATTGGAATTACGGTGTTTTGTGTTTCTCAACCCCGAAAGCATTCGGGGTACCTCATGGTTGGCTGGTTTTGGTTTCTCGGAACACTGGTTCCGGTTATAGGAATCGTTCAGGTCGGCGGGCAAATCATGGCGGACCGCTACTTCTATATTCCGTCAATCGGTTTGTTTATTGCGCTCGTGTTCGGATTAGCGGACATCGCCAAGAGCTGGCGTGTTGCACCTGCGCTCAGCGCAGGAATAGCAGGCGCGGTTCTACTGATTCTCGCTACGCTTACGAATGCGCAGATCCAGCGCTGGCGTGACAGCTTCACTTTGTTTGAGCACACGCTCGCCGTCACTCCACCTAATCTCCGTATAGAACACAATCTGGGCATCGCCTTAGGCGCGGGCGACAAATATGATGAGGCCGCGACGCATTTTGAGAAGGCATTGCAGATCGACCCGAATTTCTACGAGGGCCTTGTGGCCATGGGTGTTACACGTGCGCACCAAGGCCAGCTCCCGAAAGCCATCGAGTATTTCCAAGCCGCAATCCGTTCACAGCCAGAGGCGTCGAAAGCACACGTGCAGTTGGCCCACGCGTTGTGGACGCAGAACCGCGATCAAGACGCGCTTGAGGA
>JBARMF010000494.1:0-4317 GCA_049802315.1 Candidatus Udaeobacter sp. | reverse complement strand
GCTTCAGCCGGTCTCGCAGCGCTCGTTTTATTTGGCTCATACGTACAGGAGCTCAAGGCACACGTGACACGCAACGGCCAGCCGTTCGTGTTCGAGTTTTCACTTAACGATCCAAAAGTGATTATCGGTTTGTTCCTCGGCGGATTGCTTCCGTTCATCTTCACCGCGTTCAGCATGGACGCAGTGGGCAAAGCCGCCGGCGCGGTTGTTCGCGAAGTGCGGCGGCAAATACAAGCGCATCCCGGTATCATGACTGGGAAGGACACGCCCGAGTACGGCACATGCGTGGACATCGTCACCAAAGCGGCATTGCGCGAAATGATCGTGCCAGCGCTGCTGCCGTTGGTTTTTGTGGTGGCGGTGGCAATGATTCCACAGTTAGGCCCAGTCGTGCTCGGGGGGTTGCTGGTGGGAACGATTGTCACCGGCCTGTTTGTTGCCATTGCCATGACCTCCGGCGGCGGCGCGTGGGATAACGCGAAAAAATTTATCGAAGAAGGAAATCTCGGCGGCAAAGGTTCTTTTGCTCATGCCGCAGCGATCACCGGCGACACTGTGGGCGATCCGTACAAAGACACGGCCGGACCCGCGATCAATCCAATGATCAAAGTCGTCAATATTCTCGCGATTTTGATTATTCCCATTTTCTTTTAGCACAGTGAGCAACTGCCTTGAAAAAAAAGAACTGCTGCTTTTGATTTACGCTTGCTTTTAGCGAAGGTACTGAGCAGTCTTCTTCCCCCCACAATGCCTCGCGTCTTAATCATTGAAGACGATGCCGAGAACCGGCGCGTAATGGCGCAACTTTTCGCGCGCGAAGACTGGAAAGTCTTGGAAGCAAACAACGGTGACGCCGGGCTGGAGTTGGCGTTGCGCAATCGGCCGGAGTTGATCCTGTGCGATTTGTTAATGCCAAAATCGAACGGTTTTGAGGTATGCCGCTCCATTCGCGAGAAACTGCAACCAACTAAAATCATCGTCGTCTCAGGTCGCGATTACGGGGTCGACCGAACCAGTGCTATTGAAGCAGGCGCAGACGAATATCTGCTCAAACCGTTCACATGGGAACTGCTCTCCAGCACGATCGACCGGCTCCTGCCCGAAATCCCGCGTCGTCCCGAACCGAAATCTGTCTCGGAACGTGAATCGGTTCCTGCGCGAATAAGGCTGTGGGGCGTTCGCGGTTCAATTCCGGTCCCTGGAAAGAGCACAGTACGTTATGGCGGAAACACCAGTTGCGTGGAGGTGCGCGCCGACGGCGAGATCATCATCCTCGATGCTGGCTCCGGGATTCGCCTGCTCGGTCTTGCTTTGGACAAAGAATTCGGGCCTCGCTCGATGAAGTTGACTCTTTTGATCTCACACACTCACTGGGATCATATCCAGGGACTGCCTTTTTTTTCCCCCGCGTACGATCAGAAAAATCTGATCCGCGTTTTAGGTTATGAAGGCGCTCGTGCTGGTTTGGCAAAGATTCTGGCCAGCCAAATGGAGACGCCGTTTTTCCCCGTGAGCTTACGCCAACTCCCAAGCCACCTGGCAATTGAGGAATTGAAGGAGATGGAGTTTCGAGTCGGGTCCGTCGAGGTGCGATCCAAGTTCGCCAATCATCCGGGAATTTGCGTCGGGTACCGCCTTGCCACCAGCTCGGGATCAATCGCCTACTTTCCCGACAACGAACCATACGAGGAACTTAAGATGTTGTTGGCCTCGCGTGACGGAATCACCGAGGAGGAAGCGCGCGGTTTTGCCGACGCCGAGCGCGGAAAGATGGTCGAGTTTCTCCAGGGATGCGACGTCGCAATTATGGATACGCACTATACCGAGGAGGAATACGCGAAGCACGTTGGCTGGGGCCACAGCTCAGTGGACAGCGTCGTTTCGCTAGCGCTCGATGCAAACGTGGGCAGGCACGTTCTTTTACATCACGATCCAAATCATGACGATCAGATGATCGATAAAATGGTGGAACACGCGCGCGCGTTTATAGCAAAAAGCGGGAAATCTTTGGAAATCGACGGCGCTCGAGAAGGCGCTGAGATTTTGCTCGACGCCAAAGTCAAAGTAGCAGCGTAATCAACGCTTTCGGGCGCAGCCACTCTGTTCGACTTGCAGTCCAACCGCGCGACCTTAATTTTCCCTTCGTTGCCTCGTAGTGTAACGGTAGCACTAGAGACTCTGAATCTCTCTGTCTAGGTTCGAATCCTAGCGAGGCAGCCACGTAAACCCCGAATGCTTTCGGGGCACGTGGCGACGCCATTCACGGTAAAACCGCGTGAGGCGAAGCCTTTTACGCGGTTATCGCACCACTCGGCGCACATTTTTAGTCTTGGCCAATGCCGCAAGGGCGATGACAGCCGCGGCGGTACGGTTTCTGACGTCGAGTTTGCATAGGATGTGTTCGACGTGCTTGCAGATCGTGCCGGTGGAAGCGCTGAGGATCACGCCGATCTCATGATTTGTTTTACCTTGTGCGATCCAGGTCAAAACCTCCGTTTCACGCGCCGTGAGACCCAATGAATCAAGCGCGTTTTTCGCCGGGATTAATCTAATTTTTGTTTGCATTTTGTGTTTTGATTTTGTTTGGGGAGCTTTCATTTGGGCTGTTGATTTTTTGCCACGACTTTGAGCGGACTTTGGGGAATTGTGCGCGTCCTTGTTCGCATGACATTCCGTGGCTTTTATTCTGCAGGGAGGAATTGTTTGGCCTTCGGTTGGTTCTCGTCATTGAGAACCATTCCCGGGGGGGGCCTATTGCGGGCGTCTTTTATGCGCAGCTATGACGCACGTCAAGAAGAAAGTTTTACAATGACATTCTTGTCACATACAATTCCTGCTTTAGCCTGCATAATCGCATGTAAAAAACGACCTCCCAAACAACTGCCAATGGCAAAATTCAAAAAGAACAAGAACAAAGCGAAGCTCAACCTGACGGTGCGTGACGAACAACGAAACAAACTGGAACAAATGGCTTCTTTGGAGAAGCGGTCCGTCTCCAATCTTATCGAGGTTATGGCCGACGAACGCTGGGAGCGATTGGCCGAGCAGCAGGGCGTTGCCTACGCTAAAACCGTCGCGGATGCGATGAACCTCAAAGTCGACATGGACAATCCAGCAGACCGCGAAAAATTGCGCCGGGCAGTTCTCGATCTAGTCGCCGGGAGAAAAACGCCAAAATAAAAACGGCCGGGTTGAAATTCTCTTGTTCCCTCTCTGACAAGGTTTTTGTGAGCAAGGGCGGAAAAAATTGAGTTGCGACACGCCCCAAAAATATTCGCGGGCGATTTCAAGGAGTGGCAAGTTCGCTCGGCCATAGGAGAACACGGGGCGCTGACTGTGACTTTGTAACTCTTAACGTTCCATTGAATGGCAAGTCCACTTTCGATCTCTCAGCATGAGTCGGTTGTCTGCCCGCGATGTGGAACCGCGTGGCGTCTCAAACCGGGGCTTTGCGTGAACTGCCTGCTCTCATGCGGGTCCGGATGCCGAGATGCCCAAATGCGCAAACACTCGATGACATGCTCGATCAAATCGATATCAGCGACTCTGACTGACGCGCGGGGGAATTATCGAATCCTGGAAGAAATCAGACGGCGCAGCAACTCTCCCCGTAATGGCATCGGGACGCTAGGGGCCTACCACGCCGTCTTGTCTCGCCGGAGCCTTGCGCGAAGGCCGCTAATTTGCGGTTTTTTGAAAAAACTTCATTTCTTTGAGAACTTCGTCTCGGAAATCCCGGAGAAATACTATGTACGGAGAATTCCGTACGTAAACGCCGGATCATGAATCCAAGGACCGACGGAGAAATTACTAGCTAAAATCGAGAACCTAAACATGAAAAAAAGAACTAAAATCTCCCTAAGAACAAAAATCTATCTGACAATTGCAGGGCTGTTTGCGCTCACAGGAGCGCTTTACGCCGCCACTCCAATTTTCTTTAACGCATTCCCCGAAGCCACAGGTGTGGCCATTTCTCCATCTAATATGTATGCGACCGGATGGTGCGACAATAATTTCTATGGGCTCGACTGCCTCGGCAACCGCACGGTGTTGGCGTCGATTCCGCTTGGCAATTCGCCCTGCGTTGAAAAATATCTGGCTATCGCTCCAAGGCAGTCCGTCGCGGCCGGGTTCACCGCGCGCGACGTTTTCATCACAGAAGGCCAGTACATCTATAAGTACGATTTTTCGTTAGGTACCATCTCGCCTGCGCCCTTTGCGCAGGTCGGGTGCCCCTTCTCGGACCACAGCTCGCTTACGTTCGACAAAGTGGGCACATTTGGCTTCAAAATGATCGTAGTATGCGAGAACGGCCCC
>JBARMF010000493.1:0-1531 GCA_049802315.1 Candidatus Udaeobacter sp. | reverse complement strand
ATGCCTTGGTTGTAAATTTCAGCAATCGCCGCTGCATCGTCTAGGGTGGCGATCCGAATGTGGATGTCTTCCAAGGTTTGGACCTCGCAGCGCGCGATTACGCCGGTTCCGTCGACACCGTTGCTTCACCGGAGCCTTGTTCGAACGCCTGCTGCACCGCGCGCCACGCCAGCATCGCGCACTTCACCCGTTGCGGGAATTTTCGAACGCCCTGCATCACGCGCAAATCGCCAAGCGCTTTCGGCGCCTCGCTCGTGTCGACTGTCACAAGATCGTGAAATGCTCGGAGCATTTCCATTACTTCCGCACGGCTTTTGCCCTTCAATTTCATTGTCATCAGTGACGCAGAAGCCTGGCTGATGGCGCAACCGTGTCCGCTGAATTTGATGTCTTCCAAGCCGCCATTCGCATCGAATTTTACGGCCAGATGAATTTCGTCCCCGCACGCCGGATTATCACCATGCACCAGCACGGCAGCGTCGGGCAGCTCGCCAAAATTCCGCGGCCGCCGCGAATGATCGAGGATCACTTCCTGGTAAAGCTCTTCGATTTCCGTGCTCATGACAGAGGGCGGACTGGAGACCGCCCCTCCTTGGGGCAAAAGAAACGCATCGTGCACCCTATTGTCATGTTGAGCGAAGCGAAACATCTCTGGCTGACCGTTAACTGACCGACACAGCAGATAATCAGAGATTCCTGGCGACGCTCAGAATGACAGTCCAAGCGGCTCATGAAAAGAAGCGCACCGCGCGTTGGAGGATCTCAATCATCCGATCGATCTCCTCCATCGTGTTGTAAAAATAAAAACTCGCGCGCGTCGTGCCCGATACTTGAAATCGGCGCATCAGCGGCTGGTTGCAATGATGCCCGCCGCGCATGGCCAGCCCGTATTGATCCGCAAACGTGGTCAGATCGTGCGGATGCGCAGCCTCCATGACAAACCCAACGAGCGCGCCACGCTCTTCCTTTGGACCAAAGACGCGCGTTCCCGGTAATTCGGTCAGGCGGTCAGCCGCATAATGCGCAAGTTGCGAATCGTGCTCGAAAATTGCCGGGCGTCCGATCTGTTCGATGTAATCAATTGCTGCCGCGAGTCCGATCGCACCTGCGATGTTGGGAGTGCCAGCTTCGAACCGGTGAGGCGGTTTCTTAAATGTGCTCTTTTCGAGCGTGACGCTTACGATCATTTCGCCTCCGCCGTGCCACGGCGGCATGGAATCCAAAAGCTCCGCGCGTCCGTAAAGCACACCGATACCAGTCGGGGCACACATTTTGTGTCCGGAGAACGCAAGGAAATCGCAGCCCAACTCCTGCACATCGAGCGGCATGTGCCCAGCACTCTGCGCCGCGTCGACCAACGTCATCGCGCCGACAGCGCGGGCTTTGGCGCAAAGCTCGGCGACTGGATTAATTGTGCCCAGCGAATTTGAGATATGTGTGAAGGCGAAAAGTTTCACCTCTGGTGTTAGCAAGGAAGAAAGCTGGTCAACATCAAGAGTTCCGTCGTCGCGCACCGGCAGAAACCGAAGAC
>JBARMF010000492.1:0-2587 GCA_049802315.1 Candidatus Udaeobacter sp. | reverse complement strand
GCCTCCATTTCGCCATCGAGCAAAAATGAAACGTACGCGTTGAACCGCTCCTGTAACGAAAGCAGCTGCTCATCCGAGCCGTCCCACTCGTTAGGCTCGTTCATTACAAGAACCGCCTCACCCGTTTTCGGGTCGTGGGCGATTACATCGATCACGCTTGTTCGATCTTTGCTACTTGAGATTTCATGTTCGATGTCCATGAGCTGATTCGATGCCTGCTCGAGAATCCTTTCGGAGTTGGACGTTCGATGTTCCACGTTTGATGTTCAAACTCGAATGACCAATGATTTGAGTGCCGAAGAGGTTCGCGCACTGCTCAACCTCGAGCCCCATGCCACGTGCGGCTTCGTGCGCGTCACATTTATCAGCAATCAACGAATTGCTCCCGGCGGACTCCCAGCACCATTTCTAGATGGCCGGCCCGCGGGCTCAGCACTTTATTTCATGGTAACGCCGAATGCGCCGGTGCGACTCCATCGCATCCGCAACGATCAGCTTTATCACCGTTACCTGGGTGATCCCATCGAAATTCTTATGCTGCACCAAAACGGCACAAGCGAGCGCGCCATAGTCGGCCCAGATCTCCGCGCTGGTCAGTGCGTGCAGCTCTTAATCCCAGGTAATACGTTCCACACTGCACGCGTCATCGGACAACGGCGCTGGTTCCTCGGCGCGAGCACAGAATGGCCCGGCGTAGAGAAAGTCGACGTCGAAATCGGCGATGTCGAAGCGCTGGCGGCGAAATATCCAGACGTGGCCGACGATTTGCGTGCATTTTCCAGGTAGCGCATGCGTCTCGCGTGCTGGCGAACGCGTCTCGCGATCGCGAACTTTTCTGGACCCGTCGCACGCCATGCAACTTTCAACTTTTTCGAGAAGATTGTTTCGGCGCGACGCCGAAACCAGCATGCGAGACGCATGCGCTACCCGAAAGACGCGACTTGAACGTCGTGCGGGTCACGAATTAACTAGAGTTGTGGCAAAACGAAAACGCGCAGGCGAATTAACATTGCTCGGGCACAGCGACGCGAAAGTCCCTGCATCGCCAGCCGAAGCGCGCCTGGAGACGTTTCCGAATCCCGCTCCTGAACGAAATTACCATATTCACTTCGAAACAGACGATTTCACTTCCGTTTGTCCGGTCACAGGCCAGCCCGATTTCGCCAGGATCGATATCAATTACATGCCCGACCGTCTCTGCGTCGAGAGTAAGTCACTGAAATTCTATCTCGCGTCATATCGCAACGAGCGCGCATTCAATGAAGCGGTCACGAACCGCATTCTCGACGATTTCGTGAAAGCCTGCGCGCCGCGCGAAGCAATCGTCACCGCGCAATTCTCCGCGCGCGGCGGAATCGCCCTTACAGTCCGCGCTGAATATCCGGACAGCGAACCGGAACGCGATCGTTAATGATTCACTGTCATTCCGAGCGAAGTCGAGGAATCTCGTGGCGAAACCAAGTAATTGTTTCACGGGATCCTTCGACTTCGCTCAGGATGACAGTGTCGTCTGATAAATGAAACGCGCAGTCGTCCTCTTGAGCGGCGGAATCGATTCTGCAACCACGCTGGCGATTGCAATCGCAGAAGGCTACCAAACATACGCCCTTTCATTTGATTACGGCCAGCGTCATCAGATCGAAACGGAAGCGGCTCGACACGTCGCCAAATCGTTAGGCGTAAAAGATCATCGCATCGCGAAAATCGACCTGCGCATCTTCGGCGGTTCCGCGCTCACTGACGATGTCGCCGTGCCGAAGCATCGTTCCGAAAGAGAAATCACCCACGGCATCCCGGTCACATACGTCCCCGCACGGAACAGCATCTTTCTCGCGTACGCGCTCGCCTGGGCGGAAGTGATTCCGGCTAATAACATTTTTATCGGCGTAAACGCGATCGACTACAGCGGCTACCCCGATTGCCGGCCGGAATTCATCCAAGCCTTTGAAAACCTCGCCAATCTGGCGACGAAAGCTGGTGTCGAAGGCCGACGCTTCCAGATTCACACCCCGTTGATCAAACTTTCCAAAGCCGACATCATTCGCAAAGGAGTCGAGCTCGGCGTCGATCTTTCGCTCACCCACAGTTGTTACGATCCGACACCGGAAGGTCTCGCCTGCGGCGAATGCGATTCTTGTCTTTTACGACTCAAAGGCTTTCGCGAAGCGGGAATCACCGATCCAATTCGGTGCGCGCAAAAATGACACGCAATACTCTTGTCATTCTGAGCGAAGCGAAGAACCTCTGATCAATTTGATGCGGCGCGTCACGCAACAGGAGTCAGAGATGTTTCGCTTAGCTCAACATGACAGACGCGTTACTGGACAGAAGTAACAGAGTGCAAAAACTAAACTAAGTTTCGTAGCGATAACATGAAACGTCTGTTCAGGATTTTTGAACTGTCGAAGAATGAACAGCGCATCGCGCTCATCGTCATACTCATTCTGATCGCGATCGCGTTCGTCGAATATGAGCGGCGCATTCATCAGTCTCCGCTCGGGCCGGCATTACAAACGCAATCAAAATCGACTCCGAGCGCTGTGGAAACGATAGGCGATCAGTAGCCTTATTGCGCTGCTACGCCCGG
>JBARMF010000491.1:0-3111 GCA_049802315.1 Candidatus Udaeobacter sp. | reverse complement strand
GCACGACGGGCTCCGTCAGAGACGGGACGCTATTTGCTCGAACATTCTGCTCCGAACGACAGGATTTTCGTCTGGGGCAATAAACCGAAATTTTATATCGAAGCACGACGACGTCCTGCTTGTCGGTACATCCTATCTTTTCCACTCACGGGCTATATTTTCGGCGAACCTCCAGGTTTCGACACTCACTCCCGGATTGTGCCGGGTGCGTGGAACCTGCTCGAGCAAGACTTTGAGAAACATCCCCCAGCATACATTGTCGATCTTTCTTCTGAGCCCGGCGCACTAGATCCGGTTCAAGACTTTCCGATTCTGGCCAGGCTTCTGGCGGAACGATACCAGCCGGTCGCGCGCACCGCTGAGGGTGTAATTTATCACCTAAACGATTCTCCCGTCGTGGCGCACCACAGCCCGAAAGGGAACCGCTAGGTCGGGCCGAAAATGGATCTTCGTATCGGTATTTCTGCTTTACAACGCACCGATTGCTGGATTTGTGGACCCTCTCGCGTCATTCCGGTATGCGAATCTTAATTACAGGAGGCGCCGGTTTCATCGGCCGACATATCTGCCAACACTTTCAGCATCGAGCGGAGGTACGCGTTCTTGATAATCTACGCTCCGGTTTTAAGAGCAATTTGGGTGGCTTGGACTGCCAACTCATCATCGGCTCAATTCTCGATCGCGATCTCGTGAGGGAAGCCATGAAAGGCGTGGATTTTGTTTTTCATCTGGCGGCCATGGTGAGCATGCAGGAATCCATGCGGAAGCCGAATGAATGCGCCGAGATCAATACCCGGGGTACAGCAATTGTTTTGGAAGAAGCTGCGCGGTCGGGCGTGAAGAAACTGGTCTTCAGCAGCTCGGCATCAATCTATGGCGACGATCCGACCAATCCAAAGATTGAAAGTATGCGTGCCGACCCGAAAAATCCGTATGCCACAAGCAAAAATGAAGGCGAACGGCACTGCCGCTCCTTCACGGATGAAGGACGACTCGCCACTGTTTCTCTTCGTTATTTTAACGTTTTTGGTCCCTATCAGGATCCAAGAACTGAATACGGCGCGGTCATTCCGGCTTTTATTGAGAAAGCTATCAGAAACGAACCAATTACGATTTTCGGAGACGGCCGTCAGACTCGCGACTTCATTTATGTAGAGGATGTAGTCACGGCCAATGCGTTCTTCGCGTTAAAATCAAAAGACACCGGGGTCTTCAACGTCGCTTGCGGGAAGCAGATCACAATAACCGATCTGGCCCTAACCATTCGCAACCTTACCAACTCCAGCTCCGGGATTTGCTACAACGTAGAACGCCTCGGCGACGTGAAACATTCCCTCGCAGATGTGGACAAGGCTCAGACGGCTGGCTTTAAGCCCGTCACCGATTTGGCCAGAGGACTACGCGCGACAATCGAGTTCTTCAAGAAAGACCTGGTGGGCATTGAGCAGGGCCGTCACTCATGACGCGATGTCAAAGTCGCTGGGTCAACGTGATAATCATCACGATTGTAGTCATCCTGCGTTTTCCCACGCTCCTGCCATCATTGTACAACGCCGATGAGGGCTATTATGGAATAATCGCGAACGATACCCTGGATGGCGGTACGGTTTATCGGACGGCCGTGGATACGAAGCCGCCAGGCATCTATTACATTTACATTGCCGTTTTCAAGGTGGCCGGAAAGAACAATCTTCTTGCCGTTCATGTCCTCGCCATCCTTGTCGTCGCAGCCACTGCCTTGGTCGTGCGGCGGATTGGCGCGAGAATGGGGGACGATTGGGCGGGGGCATGGAGTGGTATTGGTTATGCCGTGTTCGTCCATGCCTATCGACCGGGGGACACACTTGCTGCGAACACCGAGATTTTCGCGTCTCTTTTTCTGGCGCTAAGTGTCCTCATCTTCCTTCAAGGCGAAAGAAGAGGGGGCTGGGGTTGGATGTTCCTCAGTGGCGCGCTGGTCGGCGTGGCGACTTTGATTCGGCAACCTTCGGCTGTGACTTTGGGAGCAATGCTGGCGTATCTCGTTTACGTCTGGCTCATTCCCCGGTACCAAACACTGGGACGTGTTTTGGCAGCGGGCAGCGGTGTGGTGACTGGATTCGTCGCCGCAATCGCAGCACTGGCGTGTTATTACCTGTCGCAAGGCAATCTACATGACGCGTATCTATGGGCGTGGGCGTTTGCGATTCGCTACGTCGAGTCTGAAACAACCTTCCTTTATGTTGTGAAACGTCTCGTCACCGTTCATCTAACTGTGATGCTCGCCTGGGGGCTGTTATGGTATTTTGGTGTTCGGCAAGTGATTGAGACACTTAGATCCTTTTGGCATAGGAGGACTGTGCCAACCGAGCAGATGCTCCTTATTTTCTGGCTGGTCCTCAGTTATTTGACGATCTTTATTGGATGGCGATTTCCGGGACATTATCATTTGGTCGTACTTCCGCCGCTTTCGATTCTCGCCGGCCAGGCGTTCTCACGTTTTGTCGCGGAGCAACGGCGCTCTCCTCCGCGACGCTGGCGATGGATCCGAATAGGCATTGTTGGAGCGGCTGCTTTGCCGGCAATCGGTTTTCTCGTCGGGGCTTTTGTAGTGCGAACACAGACACTCGATTTTCTCCCGGTTGTTCAGAAAATCGTCAATGAGACGAGACCTAACGATCGTATCTTTGTCTGGGGAAGTAGCCCGCAACTCTACAGTTTCTCCGATCGGCGGATGGCGACGCGTTTCGTGAGTTGCACACACCTGGTCGGCGCCTATGCCAGCCGGCCTCGTGAGGTGAGAGATAGAGCGGAAAGCGTGATCCCGGGAAGTTGGGAGATGTTTCAGGCGGACTGGCAAGCGCATCCCCCCGTGCTCATCGTCGACATGTCAACAGCGGACCCGTTCTGGTCGACTCATCCAATGACACAATATCCCGTGCTTCGTGGCTTCCTCGGGGAATATCGCGTCGAGACGGTGATCGACGGCAAAACAATTTATCGTCGGCTTTGACACCGCAATCGAAACAGCGCGCATGACGACACGAAGGCCTAGCATCTCGGTTGTTTATCCAATGTTCAATGAAGAAGAGAACATCGAGCGCGCAGTCTATTTCGCGGAGGCCGTCCTGA
>JBARMF010000490.1:0-2536 GCA_049802315.1 Candidatus Udaeobacter sp. | reverse complement strand
GCATACAACCGCAGCAGTTCGCGAGGCGAAGGTCGCTGCACATAAATGCGCGCTATGCGGCCGACCATTTGAATCTGTGTGAACAGCACGATGAGCCCGTCGAGCCGGCCATTTTGCATTAACGCGGTGCTAAGGAAAACTGTGCTGGCGGTTCTCCGCACAACCAGGTCCGCTTCCTTGGACAGATGTGCGATGGCTGCTCCAACCTCCGCGGTTGTGCTAAGCGGCAACTCGCGAGTGCGCGGATTATTCGCCAGCCGCGAGCGCAACATCTGCAAATAAGCCTCGTGCTTCGGTCCCGATGTTTCCTTCGGCGGCACGAGGGCTGGCGGCAACTGCGCGTAAGCAATCACGCAGTACAGTGCAAAAAATCCTGCAGCCAGACAGATGCCCCAGAACACAACGGTGCCCGCGACCGGGTGAATTCTCTCCGCGAAGGAGATCAAGCTTGTCGCACCGGCGATGATCAGCGACACCATCGAAATCACGCCCAGCGCGAGAAGCACCAGGATGATTTTCCTTAGACCCGATTTTTGATCTGCTGCATGTGCGCTCATTCGTCAGTGTAACTGTCCACCGAGTCAGCGCCGCCGCAATGCGGAATCGGGAAATAGGAATAGGTAGGGCGGGCAGTCCTCTGCACACCATCAATGAGCGGCGCGCACGGGAGTGCGCGCCCTACCCAAGCATCTGTGCAAATCTGGATTAATCTAAGGATAATAAATCTGATCGAACGTTGGGGATGAAAAACACATTCGTCACAATTTCTTCACCTGGTCCTAACCGTGATCTGTCAAAAGGCACGCGAGAGCAGCCATTTTGGGATGAGCACGCCGCATTCATCGATCAACTCGTTACCGAGGGTTTTGTTTTGATGGGTGGACCTTTGGTCGATGAAGACGGCGCGATGCTGATCGTGAATGCCGATGACGAGAATGAAGTGCGAGAGAAATTGAAAAACGATCCTTGGATGAAGCATGGCGTTCTCAAACTTGAGAGCGTCAAGCGCTGGCAAATTTTCATCGATGTCCGCAAGTAGGTAAGGCCGCCGTACTGGCAACGCGGGACAAAGATTTCCAGTTCGCACTGCAGCCGATCGCGCGCGAACGTGACGTCATGCAATTCCTTCGATCAGCTCTCCGTGTTTTGAGCTTAACCACTCTCGGAGTCGTGTCTGTATGCGTAATGTGCGCTGACGAAAAGCCAATGATGCGAGCCGTGGTCGCCCATGAATACGGCGCGCCCGACGTGCTGAAGCTTGAGCAAGTGCAGCGACCAGAGCCGAACGACGACGAAGCGCTCGTGCGCGTGATCGCCAGCAGCGTCAATCCAGCTGATCCGCTCACGCTCAGCGGGAAATACGCGAAGGAATTCGGCACGCATTTGCCACTGATCTCGGGCTACGACATTGCTGGCGTCGTGGAAAAAACCGGCGCGAACGTCACCAAGCTCAAAGTAGGCGACGCGGTTTATGGTTATCCAACGTTCGGCGGCGGCTGGGCGGATTACGTCGCAGTCAAGGAGTGGGAAGTCGCTGCAAAACCGAAGTCCATCAACTTTGTGGAAGCTGCCGCGATCCCAATGGGTGCGTTGACTGCATGGCAGGCGTTAGTGGATGTGGCGAAATTGCAGCCAGGGCAAACCATCCTTATTCACGGGGGGTCTGGCGGAGTCGGTAGTTTTGCAGTGCAGATCGCGAAAGCGCGCGGTGCGCGGGTGATCGCGACCGCCTCGACAGCAAATCAGGATCTGCTCAAGCAACTCGGCGCGGACGTTGCAGTGGATTACACCAAAACCAAATTCGAAGACGTCGCCAAAGATGTGGATGCCGTACTCGATCCAGTGGGCAAAGAAACACTCGCGCGTTCTTATGGCGTGGTAAAAAAAGGCGGCATCATTATGTCACTGGTCGCGCGACCTGATCCTGCCGAGCTTCAAAAACATGGAATCCGTGGCGCGGGTATCTCCTCTCATGCCGACGCCGACGATCTCACTGAGATCGCGCAATTGGTCGACGCGCGAAAAATCAAACCAATCGTGACCGAAGTTCTTCCGCTGACTGATGCGGTAAAGGCGCAGCAACAAGCCGCGACTCATCACACGCGTGGAAAAGTTGTGTTGCGGATCGCAGACGAGCCGAAAGGATAAGCTGCTGGTTTTCGATCAGCTGCTTTGTTACAACGCTCCGTGTAGAATCTTTTCGTCAATCGCGAGATAATCAGTCCGCGGCGGACTAAAAGTATCGAGGACGCGCGTCGCCGAGAGAGTTTCCACACCATGAGAAACATTGCTCGCCAGATAGAATGAATCCCCCGCTGAAAGCTCATGCGGTACGCCTTCTACAATCAGCCGCATATTGCCTTCGAGAATATGAACGATCTGCTCCTGCGGGTGCGAGTGCGCAGGCATGATACTCCCCGTCGCTAACGTGGCGAGCATCTGATACATCGTGTTGCCGTGTGCGACCGTCCGGCGCGTAATTCCGGGACAAATTTCAATCGTCGGATTCTCTCGTTTCATGACCGGAATCTTATGC
>JBARMF010000489.1:0-4689 GCA_049802315.1 Candidatus Udaeobacter sp. | reverse complement strand
CGGATTCGGTGTTGGCGAAGTGTTTGCTGCTAGGAAATGTTTGATGTTTGCTTTGCGATATTTGATGTAAGCATGGATTCGCGACCTAATTCAAAATGAAATCGCAATACGATGTCGTCATTTTGGGTGCCTTAGCACAGGCTTTGATATGGCAAATAACAGTCCCTCGCACGATACTCATTTCCAATGAAATCCAGATATGACGTTGTAATCCTTGGAGCCGGACACAATGGCCTGGTGGCGGCAACGTATCTCGCGCGGGCCGGGTTGAGCGTGCTGTTATTGGAAAAAAATGATTACATCGGCGGTGCGACGATTTCGCAGCAAATCTTTCCGGATTACGACGCGCGTTTGTCGCGTTACTCGTATCTGGTCAGCTTGTTTCCACAAAAGATCATTCATGATCTCGGGTTGAATCTGGAACTGCGCCGGCGCGCGATCGCATCCTGCACGCCATACATGAAACATGGACACGATGGCGCGTTGCTTTTGAGCAACCTCGATGAAGAGGTGGGCCGCCGGTCCATGGTTGAACTGACCGGAAGCACCACTGCGTACGACGAGTTGAAGCGCTTCTACGCGTTGCCGCGCTTGTTCGCCGAGCGCGTCTGGGATTCGATGCTCGAGCCGCTGGTTTCCAGGGAAGAAATGGCGCGCCAGTTCAAGGGGGACGAAATCTCGCGCGAAGCCTGGCGCACTCTGGTTGAGGAACCGCTCGGGCATGCCATCGAGCGTTATCTGCGCGACGATCTGGTGCGCGGGCTTGTGTTCACAGATGCGAAGGTCGGCGTCTTCACGTATCCGCATGACAGTTCGCTCCTGCAAAACCGCTGTTTCCTTTATCATTTAATCGGCAATAAAACGGGCGAATGGAAGGTGCCGGTTGGAGGGATGGGCGCGGTGTCGTCCGAACTGGAACGCGCTGCACGTAAAGCAGGCGCCGAAATGCTAACGAATGTTCATATCCACGCGTTGAATGTCACCGGCAAAACGCGCGCGGTGCAATTTCTCGTGAACGGGAAAAACGAGACCGTCGAGGCGCGGTTTCTCCTGGTCAACTTTGGGCGAAATTTGCTGGCAAAGTTTACAGGTCGATTCTATCAGCCGGATCGCACTGATGAAGGCTCCGTTTTCAAGATCAACATGCTGCTTAACCGTTTGCCGAAACTAAAGGCCAAAAAAATCCCTGCGACTGAAGCGTTTTGCGGGACGTTCCATAGCGACGAAGGCTATCAACAGATGAACGTCAGCTACGACGAAGCGTCAGGCGGGAGGTTGCCGACGAAAATGCCGTGCGAAGTCTATTGCCACACGCTCACCGACGACAGCATTCTCGGGCCGGAGTTGCGCGAACAGGGCTTTCACACCATGACGCTCTTCGGATTGGACGCGCCGTGGACCTTGTTTGTGCGGGATAATGAAAAAATGCGGCGGGAAGCAGAGAAAAAATATCTGGCAAGCATCAACCAATGGTTGGAAGAGCCGATCGAAAGTTGCCTCGCTCTGGCGCGTGATGGCAGCCCTTGCATAGAAAGCAAAAGCCCCGTGGATATCGAGGACGCGCTGGGAATGTATCACGGGAACATTTTTCAAAACGCACCGACGTTTCCGTTCGCCGAACGCAAAGACCAGGTCGGCACCTGGGGTGTTGAAACTGAACACGAAAATGTGTTTTTCTGTGGATCAAGCGCCTTGCGAGGTGGCGCTGTTAGCGGCATTCCCGGACATAATTCCGCCATGAGAGTGCTCGAACTCTTTCGAAAGAATTCCAATGACTGAAAGCTCAACCTCCCACGCAGCTGATCCGCGCGACGTTGCGTCGATCGACGCAATCATCGCTGCAGCGTATGACGTGATCTCCGGGCCTGCCGGACAAAAGCGCGACTGGAATCGTGAGCGGTCCCTGTTTTATCCCGGCGCGCGAATAATGCCCACTGCAAGTGTCCCGGGAAGAAACGACGTCGATCTTGAGCCGCAGATGTTGGATGTCGAAAAGTACATCGCGCGTGCGGAGCCACTTCTTGAGCAAGGCTTTTACGAAACAGAAATCGCGCGGCGCACCGAACAGTTTGGCCGGATCGCTCACGTTTGGAGCACTTACGAATCGCGTCACGACCCAAGCGATCCCGCGCCGTTCATGCGCGGCATCAACAGTTTTCAGCTTTTCAATGACGGCAACCGCTGGTGGATTCTATCAGTCTACTGGCAGCACGAGAGCGGTGAGCACACGATACCGGAGAAATATCTTTAACGCTGAGTTTTGCGGTCGCCGGATTGCGTTTCTGTGTCCTGAAATCGTTTTCTAGTTAGGCCGGTATGCCGCTCGTGAACAGAACGCAAGAACTTACAGCTGTGCTGCTAATCGGATCGGCATGTGCCTGTATCGCTGCTGACCTGTCCGTTGACGAAGTGATCCAGAATTACAGAAGTCTTAGAGACCGCCAAGTCACAATTGTGGGCTTGGCCGAAGTCGAAGGATCCGACTTCTACTTATGGGATTTGCGCGACAAACATCACAAAGATCTCGAGCGCACGGTATCAGTCGTGTGGAATATGCAGCTTCCTAATTACCCGCCTGGTAGCAACATCGCTCATTACACGTACCTCAATCTTCGACGAGTGCGGATCAGCGGTCGTATTGACACCGGTTTCCACGGACGATGGGGTGACATTCCTTTCGGAGTCATTCTCAACACAGTTGAAACGTTGCCGGGCGACCGCGAAAGACGATTCCTCAAGGACGTCGGAGTGTTTCACAATAGCATTCCCGAAACGGTTGATATACGTCTCCACAACCGTCGGGGATTAGTTTACTGCGAAATGATCGGCATTCCTCGTGGCGAGTACGGCGAAACCGGCATCGAAGAAGGTTTCGCTACCGTCGTGCGATCGACAGGCGGAAAGTTGACAGTTCAGTCAGCAAAAGTAATCGCGACATGTAACATCTCATTGGGTGGCGCTGCTCGGCGCTACTATGATTCCCGACAACACGTTTATTATTACGACATAAGCGCTGGCAAAATACGACTCGTTATGCCAGCCGAGGGGCAAAAACGGAATCTTCTTCCAATGGTGGACCGCAACTGAACAGCCGGCTTAAGCAATCGATCGTGTGCTGTGAGGTCGTCAGTGTCGTATACGCGCACCAAACGCATTCACTTCTTTTGCAAATCTGTCTAGCATTCCCGGTGCAGGTCGTGGCGCGTACCGCAGCAGGATGTATGTATTCGCGATTTGTCGGATGCGGTTAGATTCGTTAGGCAGCGATTGAACAGCGCGCTGTGCAAAATTTAATGGACCTTCACAAGGATCTCGCGGCACACCGAGGCGGGCAGTCTTCCGGCAAAAATATTCGTACAACGCCTTTACCCGGTCCACGCGCGAGCGCGTCCGCAGTTGTATCCATGAGAAATAAATTGCGAGTAGCGCGATTGCGACGAGCAGAAGTTCTACAATGAGAAAGACCGAACCGCGGCTGCCGATCCCCATGGACGTTAGAAAGACGTCCTGTACGTCGGCGTCGAACGCTAAAAGGCGAGTGTCCCACTCATAACTCAGTGTTTGCCAAATGAAGCGAACGTTTGTGACAACACCAGACCGTAGCAACCGCGTTATCAAAGCATTTCGGCCAGTTCCCATTTGTCCGGAAGCGCTACGCGTCTCTAAATACGTGGTTAGATCGAGACTCGCTCTTCCCGGCGCAACCGCGGCGGTTGGATCCACTCGAGTCCATCCGTTTTCGGGAAGCCAAACCTCGCACCACGCGTGCGCGTCCGCTTGCCGCACCAGAAAGAAATGGCCGAGATCGTTGTACTCACCTCCGAGATAGCCGACAACAACGCGTGCAGGGATTCCTGCCAACCGCATCAGAGTAGCGAAACTCGTAGCATAATGTTCGCAAAACCCAACGCGACCACGGAAAAGAAAATCCTCCAGGTCATGATATTCTCCCGGCGTCAACGAATAGCCAAACCCTTGCGTCCGAAAGAACTGAAGGGCGCTGCTTATAACGCCACGCGCGTCACGATTGTGCACCTTCCAGGAGTATGCAAGGTCGCGCACTGCCGGAGTAATAGATGCTGGCACCTCGAGCGCGTCCGATCGTTCCTTCGCTGTGATCTCGCTCCCGCTGAATTCTGATGACACGACCTCGTATTGGCGAGATTTTCGAATCGGCTGAAAGCTCCAGAGATAATCGCCCCGCGCCAGCATTGCACCACGAACATTTTTAATCGGGCGGTCGAGCGCAAACATCCAGCGTGCGTCATTAGGCGCTAAGGTGATCCGTTGTTGGATTTCCCTGGCGTTAGACGATTGAACAGTGAGGCTGCGGCTGGCAATGATGTCTGGCGTCGTGGATGAAGTCTTCGGCTGCGGCACGTACGGAGCTCGCCATTCGATGCCGTTGCAACGCCACATGACAACCCCGCGCCAGTACATCGGACCAGACGGTCGAGTGCTGCTTCCAGGAAACTCCGCGCGAAACGCGATCTCCGAAGAATTTGCAAGAGCTGCGATGCTTCCGGGAGAAAGTCGATCGGAAAAGCCGGTATTTGCCGAATGGAAAGGACGCAGTTCAAACCGGAATCCAGCGTTAATTCGCGGGAACAGGAGAAAGAAAAGGATGACAAGCGGCGTGGCCTGAAGGAGGAGCTTGGACGCCGTAATGAGCGGAGGCCAGATCGCGCC
>JBARMF010000488.1:0-2111 GCA_049802315.1 Candidatus Udaeobacter sp. | reverse complement strand
GGCGATCCGTCAACACAAAATGTTTTCACCGAACGGCACAAATGTGAATTTCATCGAGAAACGCGGTCCGAACAAAATCGCCATCCGCACCTATGAGCGCGGCGTGGAAGACGAAACGCTCGCGTGCGGCACGGGAATAGTCGCCAGTGCGCTCATCTTTGCAGCCAGTGAGAAAAGCAGCAGCCCGATCACGGTAATCGCGCGGGGTGGCGACGAACTTCAGGTCGGTTTTGAGAAAGTTGAGGGAAGTTTCCGCAACGTCACACTCACCGGTCCGGCGGAGTTTGTGTTCGAAGGAACGATCGATTTGACGTCATTCCGAGCGCAGCGAAGCGAAGTCGAGGAATCCCGTTGAATAATGCTCGGTTTCGCAACGGGATGTCTCGACTTCGCTCGACATGACAATTGAATAGAAAGTATGTTTCGCGGCACGTTCACGGCATTGGTTACGCCATTTCGCGATGGCGGCATTGACGTTTCTGCATTCGAACAACTGATCGACACACAACTCGCCGCGGGTATCACTGGAATCGTCGCGATTGGCACGACCGGCGAATCACCGACGCTCTCGCATGAAGAACGGGAACAAGTCATCCAGGTTGCAGTCGCCAAGGCGAACAAACGTTGCCTCGTGCTCGCAGGCACAGGTTCAAACTCTACACAGCACGCCATCGCCGATACAAAGCGCGCCGAGAAGCTCGGAGTGGATGCAGCACTGCTCGTTGGGCCGTATTACAACAAACCGAGCCAGGAGGGACTTTTCCGGCATTTCAAAGCAATCGCCGACGCCACCTCGCTGCCGATCATGCTCTATAACATCCCCGGCCGCTGCGGCGTGGACATCGTGCCGGAGACCGTCGCTCGTCTGGCCAAACAATGCGGCAACATCGTATCGATCAAGGAAGCAAGCGGCAGCGTAGAGCGCGTCGGTGAATTGCGCTGGCGTTTGCCCGATGCATTTACGATTTTAAGCGGCGACGATTCGCTCACGCTCCCGTTTATGGCCGTGGGTGCTGCCGGTGTTGTGAGCGTCGCCTCGAATTTGTTTCCATCTGAAGTGTGCGCCCTCGTGCGCGCCGTCGAATCAGGCGATTTGAAATTGGGGGAGAAATCGCACAGGAAACTGCTGCCTCTGTTCAAAGATCTGTTTATCGAGCCCAACCCGGTTCCTGTGAAGACAGCGCTCGGTTGGCGTGGCGGGATGTCATCCGAAGTTCGTTTGCCGTTATGCGAAATGAGCGAAGCGAACCGGGCCCGCCTGCGCAAAACGGTGGAAGAATTCGAACAACTAAAATGAATTTTGAGCGTGAACCCCTCACCTCAATCCTCTCCCCTCGAAGGGGAGAGGCGAAGGGAAGCGCCAGTAGTCACCCAGGTCAAATCGCCTCTCCCTTCCGAAGGGAGAGGGCAGGGTGAGGGTTCTAAAATGAGATCACTTCCCGTGCGCGTGTTGTTGATTGGCGCGGCTGGCCGCATGGGCAAAACTGTTTTCGATCTGGCGCGGAGCGACCGAGAAATCGAGATCGCCGCGCAATGCGACCTCGGTGATGCAATCGAACCGGCGATGAAAAATTGTAATGTGGCAATCGACTTCAGTCAGGCCGACAGCACCGATGAAATCTGCCCCGCAGCGTTGAAGCATGGCAAACCGCTCATCATTGGAACAACCGGCCACTCTCAGCAGCAACGCAAAACCATTGAAGAAACAGCGCACTCAGTACCGATCGTTTTGGCGTCGAATTTCAGCGTCGGAGTCAACGTGCTCTTTTGGCTGACGCAAAAAGCTGCCGAATTCCTCGGTCCGGATTTCAATCCAAAGATCGTTGAAACGCATCACAAAATGAAAAAAGATGCTCCGAGCGGGACAGCCAAAACACTGGCTGAAATTTTGAAAGCGGTGCGAGACAGCGAAATACCGGTTCAATCAATTCGCGAGGGTGACGTTGTCGGCGAGCATGCCGTAATTTTCAGTGGCCCAGGCGAATCTTTAGAGCTGACGCATCGCGCAGCAAATCGCGGAATTTTTGCAGGAGGCGCGTTGCAAGCAGCGAAGTGGATTATCAACAAACCGCCGGGACTGTACTCGATGCAGAATGTGCTGGGATTATAGT
>JBARMF010000487.1:0-2294 GCA_049802315.1 Candidatus Udaeobacter sp. | reverse complement strand
GCAGGCGGTCGCCTTCATTGTCCTCTCATCGCGCGATAAAGCCAGTTATACCAAAGATTCCAGCGCGCTCGAGAAAGTTCTGAAAACCCTGGTCTACCTCGAGCCGAAGTCGGAGATCGCAAGTGGCCAGGAATACGCTCGTCGTTACAGACAGCTGCTAGATCAACATGCCGACGGTCAGATCGAGCCGCTGCTCACCGAGTGGCGGGAAAAGGCGCCTGACGATCCCGACGCCTGGATCACAAGCGCCAATTATTATTTTAACCAACGCCAAATAATGATTTCGAAGAAGAAGCCGGGCCCCGGCGACTTTAAGTTGAGTGACGAAAAAACGGGAAAGCTTGCGGGGAGTATTTCGTTCGAGCAAACCAACGAAAACATGAAGCGCGCTGCCGATCTTCTTAAGGAAGCAACCACGAAATTTCCCGATCACCTGGATATCTGGTGCGGGCTCGCGTTCATGTATCAAGAGAGCGGAGATTTCGACAACGAATTGTCAACGTTGAAGAAGATGGTCGCGTATACCCGCGCGCATCCTGCGCAATTGAAATGGCTAAAAGGAGCGCCGCTCGGTAAGCCAGCCGACAAATTCGTTCCGGAGAAGCTGCACGAGTACGGTTCGTATTATGAGGAAAAGGAGAACGCGGAAGATGACAAGCGCTGGTACGAAATTGCGACACTGGCAACCGACCAATATCCAAATGACCCGCAAGGCTTCAAAGATGTAGCCGGTTATTGGGCCGATATCGGCGATTGGCAAAAGGCGCGTGAGTCGTTCGAAAAAGCGCACCAGCTTGATCCAAAATCCGCTGCCACGTTGGTTGGTCTCGGACAAATCAGCGCTGAGATGAAAGACTTTGCAAGCGCACGAAAATACTACGGGGAAGCTTTGAAACTAGAGCCGAACGGCCAATACGCGCAGACAGCAAAGGCAGCGTTACAGAAACTGAAGAACAAATAGTGGGACATGAGGAAAGCACATTTGCTCATTTGTCCTGTTCTCTTGCTTTTTTGCGCGTCGAGTTTCGCTCAAGAGAACTCTCGCAGTGGAAGTGCGAAGCAGGAAGCACCGAAAGTGATTGCAACTGACGATATGAAGCTGGCGATGAAAGCCGGCAAGCTCCAAACAGCCGGAAAATACGACGAAGCACTGAAGTTGTACGCGCAAGCTATTGACTTGAAAGGTCGTTTTACGCCCTTCGTGTACCACAATCGCGGCATGTTATACCTTCATCGGGCAAAGGCTTCCAAAGATCGACAATCGCGAATTGCCGATCTGCAACATGCGATCGATGACTTCAAGACTTCCATTCGTCTCGGCGCAGCTTCCACAGAAGAACTGAACCGCGGATTAGAAAAAATCGCGACGAGAGCTAATCTCGAGGAAGCAATCAACGCACTTGCAAAGGAAAGGGACCACTAACATGGGCCTCCGGTTATTGCCGATCATTTAAGCGAGTCCTCCCGGTTTCGGAACGTAAAATCGGCATCTTTCGAGGATATTGCGGGTTCATTTTCCGCCGAATGGCTCCTGATCGCGCTTAAAAACGCTTCGCCAAAATCCTTCAGTTTCTGCTCGCCGACGCCCGGAATGCGGCGGAACTCTGTTGAAGTCGTCGGATATTTTCTCGCCATTTCGCGCAGCGACACATCGGAGAAAATGATGTAAGCGGGCACGCCTCGTTCGTCGGCGAGTTTGCGGCGAAGACGACGCAAATGCGCAAACAAGACTTCGTCGCATTCGATCGCGCCTGGCCTGATTCGCGCGCGTTTCTCTGCGATTTCGATTTGCTTGGTCAAAACGATCGAAGTCCGCTTTCGCAATGCCTCCAGCCCGGCAGGCGTAAGCGACAACGTCGCAAACTTGCCCGGCGCGCATTCGACCAGCTCCAGCCGCAATAGTTCGCGACCGATCGCCTGCCATTCACTTCGTTTCAATTCGCTGCCGATGCCGTAAGTGGAGAGCTCATTGTGACCTCGTTGCCTGATCGCTTCCGTGTCTGCGCCGCGAAGCACATCGACCACGTGACCCAACCCAAATCCGAACCCATGCCTGGCGTGGATCCGATAGACGCAGGATAGAAATTTTTGCGCGTGCACGGTCCCGTCGAATGTCTCACGCGGCTGCAAACAGTTTTCGCAACTCTCGCAGGAAACCTGTAGCGGCGGTGTCTGATCGACGTTGTCGTCATGCCTGGCTGGATATGTTTCCCCGAAATACTCCAGAAGCGTCGCTCGGCGGCATTCGCGTGTCTCCGCGTAATGGACCATCTGCTGAAGCTGTGCACGGGCTA
>JBARMF010000486.1:0-3408 GCA_049802315.1 Candidatus Udaeobacter sp. | reverse complement strand
ACGGCGTTACATGAAAAGTGCATCGCTTCTTCTGGTGCGACATCGATCAAATCAGTCACGTGTTCCCGGATCGCGCGTTGCCCGTATTCATCGAAGGCGGCCGGAAACCAAAACCCCCCACTGTCTGGCAATGGACAAAAGCACGTATCAATGTGGTAAAAACGCGGATCGACGAGCTCGACCGAAATAGCAAGGCAACCAAGTCTTTCTGCTATGGCACGATGCGATTGAATGTCGGAACGAAATTTGTAACCGCAAAAGAGCACGTCATTACCGAAGAGTGCGTCGCCTTCGCCTTCGAAATAAAGTTTCTCCGGTAGCCAATCCACTTCGTAACCGTGTTGCTCCATCCATTTGGCGAAAAACGGTTGTTCGCCGGCGCGTTCCTTGTGGCGGAAATTGCTGGGGATGAATTTGCGGCCAACCGTCAGCCCTGCGTTGGCGGTGAAGACCATGTCGGGGAGCCGCGGCTGCGGCGCAATCAGATGAACCTTGCAAAATTTGGAAAGCGTCGCGTGCAGTTGTTTCCATTGCTCTTGCACGATCGCCGTTTCGGCGCCGTGGGCGACGCTCATCCAGGGATTGATCTCGTACTCGATGCCGTAGTAATCCGGCGGACAAAGAAGCAGCTCGCGCATACGACTTTAAATCTACCCGGCAGCACAGAATTCACTAGAACTCACCTCATACATAGGGCTGTCATGTTGAGCGAAGCGAAACATCTCTGCCCTGTTTTATCCAGCACCTCTTCCGGATTGATCCGAGATTCTTCGCTTCGCTCAGAATGACATTATGATGTCGTGAGGCAATCGGCCAGCTCGCGAAGAAATGGTTCTACGTCCGTGATCATGCCGATTGACTGTAACGGCTGTTGTTCGACGACTCGCTCGACCGCCGAGGCATCGATATCGACGGATACGATTTTCACCGTCGGCGCGAGCATGCTCACCACCGCAAGCGAATGGCGGATGCTCGCCAGCAGCAACGCGTGCGTCACGTCGGCGAGTTTTTCGCGCAACACTTTTTGGCCCTCAATTGCGTCCGTCGTTGCGCCGGGAATCGATCCCTCATCACGGATCGATCCGGTGAGTACCACATCGACATTGTTGCGGACGCAGGCGTGCATGATCCCGCTGGTCAGGAGATTTTTCTCAACTGCTGCGGCAACGCTGCCGGCCTGGCGAATCGCATTGACCGCCCGCATAACGTTCTCGCGGCCGCCGCGCGCGAACGCCAGATCGACGCTGATACCCAAGGATGTACCGAACAACGCCCGTTCCACATCGTAACCGGCAAATGGGTTCCCGGCGAAAAGTCGATCGACGTAGCCTGCCTCAATGAGGCGCACCAAATGCTGACCCGCACCGGTCCGCACGATCGCCGGGCCAGCCACAACTGCGATTTTGCTTTTGGCTTTTCGAGCACGTCGCAGTTCCTCAGCCAATTCGCGAATAATGGCCGATTTGGGTTCATCGGAATCGATGATCGTATTGATGAACTGAAAAATATCGGTGCGCGATGTCGCCCGCTGCACAGGCACCACGCGCAGACCCTGGTGGCCAATGACGATTTCGTCGCCTTTGTGAACGTCGAAGAATTTAACGGCACGTGCGGCACGTCCTTTTCGGTCAACTGCGACGGCGGTGTCCATCATGGTAGGCCGCACCTCGATCTCATTGCCGTCAACGCGGACGAAGGTTTGCTGGTTCGTCATCACGTAGAACTCGGGCGGGAAAACGCCATCCATCGGCGCAGCGGCTAGCTGAGCGTCTGCGCGTTCGGCCACTTCCGCCCCGTGCTGTCTCAGTCTCAGAATCAATTCATCCAGCGCGTCGCTTGTCTCCGCCGAGACCTCGATCCGGGCAAAGCTTTGGTCTGCGCGCTTTTGGCCGATCGTGATGTCGCCGATCTTAAAATTAGCGCCGTGGGTTAAAATTTGATCGAGCACCTTCGGCAGGATGAGCGAATCAATGATGTGACCGCGTAATTCGATCGTCTCCGAAAACATCGACAGAAGTTAGCAAGGGAAAAGCGCCGCGCCAGTGAGCCGAAACTTATGTCGTGGCGCTTGTGCCCGGAGATGAATTTGATACGTATGCGACTGACACAAACGCTTCTACAACAAGCAAGATCAATATGGAGAAACCAAACGCGCGTGGGCCTTCGCCCAGCCGCAAAGCTGTTAACGCACTAGGAGCCAGACTGAACCGCAAACCCAAGCGGCCGCCACCGCTGCCGTCGAGGAAGAAGGTTTCCGACGCGGACCGCCCGGCTAGCCGCTAGAGTGCAACAGATGCACAATGATTTGCCAGCTCTTGCCGCGAAGATTGGTGGGAGACTTTCAATAAGTTCGGAGTATGTCGTCACCCAGTCTGCGGAGTTGCGGGTTCTGCGGGACATGTCGGAAAACGAACTTCTCGAATTTGCAACGAACCATGGCTGGCGCATCATCCGCCGCCTCGGCGGCCGGCAAATTGAATTCTACAACGATGCGAGCGTGCGCGCGCCACTCTAGTTGGTAGGACGCCGCGCTGCGGCGTCCGGACATCGCAGCGCGATGTCCCTACCTAGTCCCACTGGACAGACCGGAGCAGTTGGCTTACCAAATGGCGCGTTTCAAATGGAAGCGGCAAAGATTTATTTCATTATTTTTGGTCTGCTCACGATCGCCGGCGGCATTCTCGGCTACGTTAAGGCGGGCAGCACCGCGTCGATCATTGCCGGCGGAATCACGGGGGTTCTGCTGCTCGTAGCGGCGTTTCTTTTGCCTGAACACCGCGTCGCTGGATTAGCGACTGCTCTCATTATCTCGGTTTTACTCGCCGGGCAGTTCGTGCCCAAATTCTTTCGCACCGGCAGAATCATGCCTGCTGGCATGATGTCGGTGCTGAGCGTAATCGGGATTATTGCAGCGATCGTCGTCTGGGTCAGAAAGTAATCGCGTGGGAAGAATTCGCCTTCGTACGTGGCGGCGGTTGGTTCTGGTTCTATTCGCCGCGATTTTCGCCGCGATTGTCTATCGCTGGATCTCGCTTGAGCGATTGCAACGTTTCGCGCCCATCGAGATATCGGGAACGCCAACACCGGAACCGACGGCAACTCGGCCACCGGTGATCAAGGGAAAGTTGGACACCGCAAAACTGTTCAACGGCATCACACTTCACTCCACGGTGGAGACGACTCCCGGAGGAGATGCTGCAAGCGAACGCACCCAACCTGAGAGTTACGTACTGGATCTCAAGCTGCTGGCGCGTGTACCCTCGCCCAACAAAACAATCGACGAACTGGCGAAAGTCAGTCCCCGATTGCCAACGCTCTTACCCGGTTTGGCGTCGACGTTGTCGGCCGAACCTGTTTCGCCGCTTTTCACGCAGCTCTACGACACGAAAGTCAGAATGCTGCGCGAGA
>JBARMF010000485.1:0-6357 GCA_049802315.1 Candidatus Udaeobacter sp. | reverse complement strand
GCGCGCACGCCTGGGACGTACCGCCGCTATCTTGCCAGCGCGCTTGCGGAGTTCACGGCGATTAAGGGTGTCGATGTCGCGTGGCGCACGGGTTGGGTCAGCGATCGCGCTGCGGCTTTTTTGGCGTCGGGTCGCCCCGTCATTACAGAAGACACCGGTGCGCATCGTTATCTGCCCGCCGACAATGGATTCTGTTTTATCCGGACCGTCGCCGAGGCGGAGGCCGCTGTTCGCGAAGTGCTGCAAGATTGGGCGCGACTCTCGAAGCAAGCGCGAGAGTGCGCAGTAGAGGTCTTCGACTCGGTCCGAAATCTTCGCCGAATACTCGCCTTTTAGGCGCTCGATTTGCCGTTGCAAAACGATTTTCGGGTGATACTCGTTCTCCCGTTATGGCTGACTTGATCAAACAAAGCGAGCTTAAGGATCGCATGAAAAAGATCCCGGAATGGGAATTGGAGAAAAATCAAATCGAGCGCACTTTCGAATTCGATGATTTTGTCGATGCGATCGATTTTGTCGACAGGGTCGCTGAGGTGGCTGAGGAAGAGGAACATCACCCCGACATAGATATCCGTTACAACAAAGTCCGTCTGGCAGTCTCAACGCACAGCAAAGGCGGTTTGACGGAGCTTGATTTTAATCTGGCCGAACGAATCGATACGCTGGAGGAATAGCCCATGGGAAATCCCAAATCCCAAAATCCAAGCTCCTGTCACCGATTGTCATCCTGAGCGGAGCGAAGGATCTCAGATTATTTTTCTAGCTTGCCAAGTTTATAATCAGAGATGTTTCGCTTCGCTCAACATGACATCGCGGAAGTGGTCGCGTAGTGTTGGCGTTTGAAAATTCTCTGGGATTTTGGGTATTGGAACTTGGAGGTTTCTCGTCAAGGGGGTCGCCCTTCATCAGCGTCGATGAATTCGAATGAGGTCTTGATATCGGAACGGTCGGTCATTCCTGCCTCGGCTTTCCGGCGTTTCACCATTTCCGAAACTTCATCGTTCCAGCCGCGCTTCCTCATGAATTCGTTCCAAACGTAAACGTCGTCCGCATTTGGTTTGCGTCCGATTGTGAAGCACCAATCCAAAATTTCCTCATCGGTGCCGCCCTGTTTGACGCGCTCGACCAGTTCATCGTAGCCGACGCGGAGGAACTTCACGCATTTTTCATCGAAACCCTTTCCCAGATTGTCGTGATAATCTGAAGGCAATTCGCCCTTGGCGTGCAGCCGGATCTTGTCGAGCATCCGGCCGAAATAAAAAAGGCCGCCGACCTTCTCTGATGGACTACGCAGAGGAAATCGAGCCATGAATGAAGTTTGAGCCGTGTCGCGCAGGGTTCAAGCGCGCGAAACAAAATTCATCTCGCACGATCGCCCGAGCGTGAGCAGGTGCGTGCCGAGGCCCTCACTTATGTATTGCTCGACTGTGGCCGACCACGCAACAATGGGCTTCGGCCATTCTCATCATGAAGGAGCGTTATTTCGACGATCTGAAAACAGGCGATCGGTTTAAGTCTGAGCCGTTGAACGTGACGGTAAAGGAGGTCGTCGAGTTCGCGCACAAGTTTGATCCGCAGATGTTTCATCTTAGCCGTCGACGAGCGGAGAGAAGCATCTTCAAAGGTCTGATTGCCAGTGGCTGGCATACCGCGGCAATGAGCATGCGCTTGTTCGTGCAAACGCTGAACTTTGCCGAGGGCGCAATCGGTCTCGGCGTGGATGAATTGCGCTGGCCGAATGCGGTGCGGCCCGGGGACGTGCTCACGGTGGATACCGAGATTCTTGAATTGCGCGCCTCACGGTCCCGACCGGGCCATGGGATTCTTCGCTTGCGCAATGTGACGACCAATCAACGTGGCGAAGTTGTGCAAACGATGCTGGCGAGCGCGATGGTGCCAAAGCGCGCTAAACACCAATCAACCGAATAACAAAAAGCGACGCGAGGACGCGTGCGCACTCCCAAAGCTTGCGCGAAAGAGGTGAGGTTGATGTGATTTCGCACGTAGTGCTTTTGGAGTGCGATGCGTCCTCGCATCGCCTTCGGAACTGACGCCACTGACGATTTGTTTTATTCAGACGTGCAGCCCATTTGCCGCGATCGCTTGCTTGAAATCGTCAGGCAATGGAGCTTCAAAGTGCTTCCACTCACCGGTGCGCGGGTGAAGAAAACCGAGCTTCCATGCGTGAAGCATCTGGCGGGGAAAATCTTTGGCGAACTTCGGTGCGTAGATTTTGTCGCCCAACACCGGATTACCAAGATGATGCAGATGCACTCGAATTTGATGTGTGCGGCCACTGTGCAATTTGCATTCAACCAAACTCGCCTGCTCGCTCGAACGAAGAACGCGATATTCAGTTTTGGCCGCGCGACCGCGTGGTGAACTCACGCTCATTCTTTGCCGATGCACGGGATGCCGTCCGATTTTGTTCTCGATTACGCCCGTCTGTTTCCGCAATTTTCCTGCGACCAGTGCGAGATAAATCTTTTCCACTGTGCGCGCGGTGAACTGCTTCGACAATTCCCGATGGGCGACGTCATTTTTCGCTGCGACCAGGCAGCCGCTTGTTTCCTTATCGAGACGATGAACGATGCCAGGCCGTTCCTTTCCGCCGATTCCCGACAACGTGGAGCAGTGGTGTAGCAATGCATTGACTAACGTGTGTTCACGCTGTCCGGCGCCCGGGTGCACAATCATCCCGCTTGCTTTGTTGATGACGATCAGATCATCGTCTTCGTACAAAATCGTCAACGGAATTGCTTCCGGCTCGCTTTCGATTTTTTCGGGCGGCGGTTCTGTGACTTCGATTTCGTCTCCAAATCGCACAGACTGGTGCGGCCGCGTCGTTGCACCGCCGACACGAACAAAGCCCGCGCGGATTAATTGCTGAATGCGAGAGCGCGAGAATTCTGGAAGCGACTTGACCAGAAAAAGATCAAGGCGCATCCGGGCATGCTCTTTTGCCACGACCAATTTGAACGCTGTCGGTGTCCCGCTTGTCGCTTTCAACGCCGCCACGGCCATCCTTTTGCTCCCAAACTCGTCAATGTTACACTCGATTTCCATGTCGATTGAAAGAAGCTGTTAATGACACCGACGTGTTGGAAATGCGGGACCGCGCTCGATCCCGGCGGTTATGTACCTCTGATGCGGATGGTCTGCCCGAGTTGTGGTCAAAAAAATCTGCTGCAACGAACCTTCGATCATTTTGTGCCGATGGAAACGCTTGGTGCAGGTGGAATGGGCACGGTGTACAAGGCGCGCGACACCCAACTGGAGCGGTTCGTTGCCCTCAAATTGTTGCACAAGGATCTTGGTAGCGAAGCGGATCATGATGCTCAATTGCAACAAGAGGCGCGCATTGCTGCCTGTGTGAATCATCCTAATGTCGTGCAGATATTCTCGTTGGGAACGGACCACGGCCAGTTTTATGTGGTGATGGAACTGGTCGATCACGGAAGTCTCGACGATCTCATGGAATCGCAGGGCCGGGTGCCCGAACATCAGGTGCTCGACATCGGCATCCAGATCGCGAGAGGACTACGCGCAGCTTACCGGAAGGGCTTGATTCATCGAGACGTGAAGCCGGCCAACATTTTGTTTGCCGATGAACAGGCGGCAAAGATTGGCGACTTCGGCCTCGCCGCCTTCGCAACACAACAGTCGCAGAACACAGGGAGTGATGGTGTACTCTGGGGAACGCCGCCGTATGTCGCGCCGGAGAGGCTCTGCAACCAGCCGGAAGACATTCGCAGCGACATTTACAGCCTTGGCGCAACGCTGTTTCATGCTGTCGCCGGGAAAGCGCCAATCGATAGCAGCACAAATTCCGCGACAGAGTTGTACGCATTGAAGCAGCACCCCTCAGACTTGCGGTCAATCAAGCCGAAGGTATCTGGGCCGACGACGCGCCTTTTGCAGCGCATGATCGCACCTGATCCGAAGGAGCGTTTTTCTTCGTACGACGAGCTTCTGGCGGAACTTGATGCGGCGCGGCGAACGCTCGAGATCCGTGAGGCTCGGCGACACTCATCGCGCTGGTCGTTGAATCGCCTTTTCCGGAGCGGCTGAAACATTTAAAGAAATCGCCCGCGGCGATGTAGCGCAGGGTAGGGCGCGGCACAGCCTGCCCTGAGCGAAGTCGAATGGGTGCCCGCCGTCGGTTGCAAACGCTATGCGGCGTGCCCCGATCCATCGGGGCCCACCCTACCAGCGTCAAAATGCAAAACAAAGTCTCAACAAATCGCGCGTGTGGGAGTCAGATTTTGGACGAATCGTTGCCACGAAGCGTCTTTGACTCGATGTTTGTCTGCACATGGCACAAAACCCACCACCGCCAACACCACCATTTCCTTCGCCCGAAGAGCTGAAGTCCAAGATCACTGACTTCATGAAACAGAACTTCGGCGACCACGTCTCAGTAGCGACAATTACTGAGCCGGAGCCAGCGGTCGCAGAGGAGGATGAAAAGGCAGAGAAAACCGACCACAAGGAATTCGAATTCGATCTGCTGCCGCGCGACATCAAGGCGCATCTGGACCGGTTCGTCATCAAACAGGAGGAAGCGAAGAAGGTCCTGGCGATTGCAGTTTGCGATCACTACAACCACGCCAATTACCTCAGGCGGCTCGAGAAAGAGGATCCGAACCGCGCTCAGGAAATTGAATACATCAAGCAAAACGTGATCCTCGTCGGACCGACGGGCGTGGGCAAAACGTATCTGATCAAACACATTGCCGATCTGATCAAGGTGCCGTTTGTGAAAGCGGACGCGACGAAGTTCAGCGAGACCGGTTACGTCGGAGGCGATGTCGAGGATCTGGTGCGCGAGCTGGTGCACAAGGCCGACGGCGACCTGAACCTCGCGCAGTTCGGCATCATTTACATTGATGAGATCGACAAGATTGCATCGGCTGGAAATTTAATAGGGCGCGACGTCAGTGGGCGCGGCGTGCAGACCACGCTGTTGAAGCTGATGGAAGAAACCGAAGTGCCGGTGCGCAGCATGAACGATCTCCAGGCGCAATTGCAAGCGGCGTTCGAGTTTCAACGGCGCGGCAAAGCCAAGCGCGACACGATTAACACCCGCCACATTTTGTTCGTCGTCAGCGGCGCGTTTGAAAAGTTGAAAGAACAAGTGGCGCGTCGCGTCCGTCAAGGTCAGATCGGGTTTAGCGCGCAACCACTTCAGGTGATGGACAACGAGTTGTTCCAACACGTCACCACTCAGGATTTTATCGAGTACGGATTCGAGCCGGAATTCATTGGGCGTTTGCCGGTGCGCGTCGTTTGTGAGGAGCTCGACGCGAACGATCTATTCGACATCATGAAGTTTTCCGAGGGCAGTTTGCTCCGGCAATACGAGCGTGCGTTTCGCGCATACGGAATCGAGATTAGCTTCGAGGACGAGGCGTTGCGTTTGTTGGCACAAGCGGCAGCGACGGAAAAAACAGGCGCGCGTGGATTGCTGACTGTGTTTGAGAAACTGTTTCGGGATTACAAATTCCATCTGGCTGGTTCGGGGCTGACCCAGTTGCGCGTGACCGCGGCGCTCGTGCAGGAGCCACAACGCGTCCTAGAGCAACTAATGGCCGAAGGACACAAGCTAGAGGCGCAAATGCTCGAAGCCGGCGCGCGCGAATTTGCAGAGAAATTTAGCAAGGAACATGGATTGGAACTTGTTTTCGACGAGGGCGCGATCCGTCGCATGGTCGAGCGCGCGCAAGCCGAACGAATGACCATGAGCGATCTGTGCGCGCATTTGTTCAAGGATTTCCAATTCGGATTGAGCCTCATTAAAAAGAACACTGCCCGAACGCAGTTTGTTCTTGATGCTGCGGCGATCGACGCTCCGGATAAATTTCTAAGTGACCTTGTGGTACAGTCGTACTATCCGGCTGCGTCGGCGCAAAACGCCTGATTCTGATGAAGCGGTCGTTGATCACAACGCTCATCATTGGAGTTGCCGTGGCGCTGATTGTCGGAGCGCTACATGCGACGAAAGTCATCGCTGGGTTTGAGGCTGTTGCTGCGCAACTCGTCACCGATTATGCGGGCGCTACACGCGTGGTCGGCGACAAATGGCAATACATCTTGGTGTTGCTGATCGCGCTTGGCGTCGCCTGGCTTAGTTTGAGCAATCCCGCGACTGCGGGACGATGGCGCGCCTGGTTATTATTCGGCTTCTTACTGGTGGAACTGTTTGCGCTCGCTTGGGTTTGCTCTCTTTACCGCATATTCTTTCAGCCGGCGCCATCAGTCCTGGCAGTCGTGTTTGCAGTCCTCGCCGCAGAAGGGTGGTCGGCTTTTCTGCGCAGGAACCGCTCGTATCTAATCCGCACATTATTCGCCGATCGC
>JBARMF010000484.1:0-1961 GCA_049802315.1 Candidatus Udaeobacter sp. | reverse complement strand
TCATAGCCTCGATCTTTGCCAGGCACTCCTCCAATTCACTTTTCAGCCGCAAGCTCGTTAGCAACCCTACTAGCGAAAATAAAGTCATGAAGAAAAGCAGTGTGATTCGGATGAGGTCGCTAGCCTGAACGCTCTGGAGCAGGGCCAGCACTCCCGCGCAAATCACCGAGTAAGCGTTCATAAACGAGATGCGCTCGCTCTTGATGTAACGGGCGTTGTCCCAGTTCTCGCTAAAAACCGCCGCGAACATCTCCGGGTCAATAGCAGCAGGAGTTTCGTTACTCATCTCGTGCCCTCCATGTCTTACGATCTGTCAGAATGCGGTAAACCGCGTTCTCGCAACCAAGGCGAGTGCGACCGCACTCGTCGAGACACGTGCAGGCCGAACCGCTCGATGGCGTGGGTGCGAATATGCGCGATCGCATCATCGATTGAATTGGTGGCGTGAACTAACTCCAGGTCCGACTGCGCGATCATGCCGGCTTTCGCCATTTTGTGGATAAACGGAAGTATTTCGTCCCAGTAATCAGTGCCCATGATCACCACCGGGAAGTTCGTCATCCTGCGCGTCTGAATAAGCGTGATCGCTTCGAACATTTCGTCGAGTGTTCCCGCGCCGCCGGGAAGAATTACGAACGCATACGAATATTTCACCAGCAACATTTTGCGGACGAAAAAATAGTGCATCGTGACGAAGCGATCCAGATAGGGGTTTGGTTTTTGCTCATGCGGTAACTCAATGTTGCAACCGACGGAACGGCCTCCTGCCTCTTTGGCGCCGCGGTTCGCTGCCTCCATAATTCCGGGTCCGCCGCCGGTCATGACCGTGAAGCCGAGCTGCGCGATGGCTGCCCCCATCTTTCTGGCCAGTTCGTAATACGGGCTGTCGCTCTTAATGCGTGCGGAACCGAAGACCGTCACACAAGGACCGACGAAATGCAGCACGCGAAAACCACGAATAAAATCACGCATCACGCGAACGAGAGTGATGAACTCACGATTTCGTGAGCGCGGTTCTTTAAGCAAAATTTCGTCGGCAAGCGATGGAGATTCCGCCAGCAATAAGGAACCATCGAGCCCAACTGACGCGTTGTGTGCCATGGTATCAGGTGCTTTCTAACACGACTACCGAACGCGCGGCGAGTTCATAATCGAGCGAACTCACAGGCTCCTCCACGATGTCGTGTCGGCTCGTGTCCACCATACGTTTCCAGTTTTTATCTTCTTGAATATGAAATCGCACTGGTGTCCAAAACGCATTGATCATCACGTACAGGGCGTTTGCGCCGTGCAGACAGTAGGCGAGCGTGCGCGACCCGAGGTCGACAGGCCCATTCGAGCCGTACCAATGGACGTCCTCACGCCAATAGCGGCTGCGTCCGATCCATGGCCGCGCTTTTCGAAACGCAATCATGTGTTGAAAGAAGCGAAAGATGTCCCGGTTCTTTTCGAGCAACGACCAATCGAGCCATGTCGTTTCGTTGTCCTGGTTGTACGGATTGTTGTTGCCGCGTTGGGTGTTGAGAAACTCGTCGCCTGCGCAAAACATCGGCGTGCCGTTTGCCAGCATCAGCAGTGTGAAAAAATTCTTCACCTGCTGGCGCCGTAAAGCCAATACTTCGGGCGGCGCGCCGTCGTCGCCTTCCCAGCCGCAGTTCCAACTTCGATTATTGGCTGGCCCATCGCGATTTGCCTGACCGTTCGCCTCATTGTGTTTTTGGTTGTAGGCGACGAGATCGTAGAGGCAAAACCCGTCATGAGAGGTTATGTAGTTCACGGTCTGATACGGCCGATACACATCCCCCGGACCATCTGGAAACAAGTCATCGCTCCCGTACAGTCGCCGCATTAAGGCGGCAACCATGCCGGCATCGTTTTTCACAAACGACCGGAGATCATCGCGGAATTGCCCGTTCCATTGTCGCCAGGCAAGCCCGGGAAAACTCCGGCCTAACAAGTAG
>JBARMF010000483.1:0-4143 GCA_049802315.1 Candidatus Udaeobacter sp. | reverse complement strand
GGCATTGTCGGCGCGTTTCTCGGCTACGGCATCAGGAGACGTCTCGATTTGCACATTAAGGACCTCGTGGTCGCCATCTGCGAAGATGCGATTGCGATCGGCTTGGCGTTATTTCTTGTTTCGCGCTGACGCCGACACTTCGCTACGCGCTACGAAGCGGATTGATTCGGTGCCGTCGATCTGTCTTTAATCAGCCGCGATGCCAAAGCCTCCGAGTACAACCAGTTCAACCGCGACGCGACAAATCCGGCCGCCACCGCTCTCGCAGCATTTACGCGAGTTCGCGTCGCGGCCAGATGCGTGGGTTGTGCTTGCGCGCAACATGATTCCCGTCGTCGGCATCTATGCTTTTGGTTGGTCCGCAGCGATCAGCGTTTTCAACTACTGGTTCGATGGCTTAACCGCGCTGGCCGCAATCGTCGCGGCGATGATTCCGCGCGCGTTGCGCGAGACCCAATCCAAGAAAAATCACGCGACATTGGTCGGCAACATTGTACGCGGCGTCTTCGTGTGGCTCCTGCTCGTGGGCATTGTCGGTCTGCCATACTGGATCGTGTTGATTCCGCTGCACGATCTTCTTCTTGGCAATGAATTGTGGCGCGATCTCGCGCAGTCTCCCGTGCTCTGGTTCACTTTCGGCTCACTCGCAGCCAGTCATTTCTGGAAAGCGTTCCGCATGGGCTACGACACGATGCCTGACAAGGAATTGAAGCAGCGGGTGCGCTGGGATGTCTATCTCCTGATCCTGCGCGCAATCGCGATGTTCTTCATGGCCGCGCACGGACTCTACTTTATTCTGGTGCCGCTCATGGCGCTGCTACTGAGCTATCTTGAGATCTGGCCTGAACGCGCAATCGGCGCAGTTTTCGGTGATCCATCGCGGCTTTGGGAATACGATCCTGGCAATCCGACATCGAAAAAGCGCCTGCCCTGACGCCCAACTCAGAAGCTCGCAGTTCATTGGTGGTCATTCCCATTAATCCTGACGCTTCGCCGGGAATATTTCCGGTAAACGAGCGATCGCCATAAACCGAGCACGCTGATCAAAAACCAAAACGCTTCCACGATAAACGCTGACAAATTGAAGGCGAAGATAAGCGAGACGATTATCAGCAGTGCTCCGCCTGCGTTCAGTAGCGAATATCTCGGCGACGAGCTCGGGAGTTTATCCAGTTGCAGAAGTAAATACGCGACTACGATCAGCAGAACACCGATGAATCCTACCAGATCGGACAAGTGGAAGTTCATAGTTATCGCCACCGCCATCGCGAGGTGGTCTGAATCTCGCGTTCCTGCACCTCATTACCACCACTGCCATGACTGGTTAGCAGGGCACATTGTTTTTGGCCAGGTATTTGCCGGTCGGACACGGAGCATTAGATAATGATCAAATTGGGCTCATCCATATCATGAGCGGCTTCTTCGAGGAGTTGCAACGACGAAAGGTTTATCGTGTCGCCGCGGCTTACATCGTCGCCGCAGGATTCTTGATTCAAATGGCCTCGGCGGCGTTTCCAGCATGGGAATTGCCGAATTGGACTTTGCGACTCGTGGTCGTGCTGTTGTTAATCGGTTTTCCGATCGCTGTTATACTCGCCTGGGCATACGACATCACGCCGCAAGGGATCCAGGGCACGCCACCAGGAACTCATCGGCGACGAAATCTCATTTTGCTCATCGCCCTCGCTGTCATCATCTCCGCTTCCGCTGGATTTTTTCTATTGCCACGAGCGGTACGGGATAAAATTGACAAATCGGTCGCGGTCCTCCCTTTTCAAAACTTAAGCAGCGATCCGGATAACGCTTATTTCGCCGATGGCATCCAGGAAGAAGTCCTGACGCGTCTCGCCAAGATCGGGGATTTGAAAGTGATTTCGCGCACTTCGACGCAGGAATATCAAAGCGAACCAGGCAATCTCGCTGAAATCGCAAAACAGCTTGGCGTAGCGAACATCCTTGAGGGTAGCGTCCAGAAAGCAGGCGATCAGGTGAGAGTCAATGTCCATCTGGTTAACACGCAAACGGGTTCGCAACTCTGGGCCGAGACGTATGACCGAAAGCTGAGTGACATTTTTAGCGTCGAAACCGAGATCTCTAAAGGAATAGCGGAGTCGTTACAAGCGAAGCTGACCGGCCGTGAGGAGCAAGCGTTGGCCGCCAGGCCAACAAACAATCCGCAGGCTTACGAGGCCTATTTACGCGGATTGGTTTTTGAAGCGCGTAGTAATTACTTGAGCGATGCCTTGTTCAAAGCCATCGAATTTTATGATCTGGCGGTGCGGCTTGACCCGAATTTTGCGCTGGCCTGGGCGCGACTTTCTGGGGTGCACGCGCTTCTTTACTCTAACCGTCGCGACACAACTGCCGCTCGCCGCGATGCAGCAAAGGAAGCTTTAGAAAATGCCCAGAAATTGCAACCGAACTCCCCCGAAACGCTGCTCTTCACCGGTTATTATCAATACTGGGTATTGCAGGATTACGCGCTGGCCAAAGCGACATTTGGACGCGTCAGCAAAATGTTGCCAGGTAACAGCGAGGTCTTATACGCCCTCGGGGCCATTGCGCGAAGCGAGGGACACTGGGAGGAAAGTATCGCCTATTGGGAGCGTGGCCTCGCCCTCAATCCACGGAATACAGCGTTACTGACGGAAGTGGCATTCACGTACGCTGCGCTTCGACAATTCCCGAAAGCGGAAAAGCTCTACGATCGGGCACTGGATATCCTTCCGAATGAGTTGTCTCTAATGGCATTAAAAGCCAGCGTCTACCAAGCCGAAGGTAATCTGCAAGAAGCTGCTAAATTGCTCGTGCAGGTAAACGCAGAAACGAATTCGGATGTGGCTGTTCGAATTAAGCTGACTCAATGGAGACTCGAACGAAATACTGAGCGCCTCCGGCAGATACAAACCCGAGAAACTCGATTGCAGTTTACTTCTGGGATTGAGAAGGGCAGCAAGCAGGTGGGGCTAGCCTTGGCCCAACGCGTAGCTGGTGACACCGCTCACGCAAAAGCTGACGCTGAACAAGCGCGCACCACACTTGAGTCGCTTAAGAATGATCAACCAGACAACGCCTTCGTCGCAGCAGCGCTCGCTGTCGCTTACGCCATACTTGACGAGAAAGACTTAGCCCTCAACGAAGCGCAGCGTGCAACCACGCTTTTGCCGAGTAACAAAGATCGGCTGTCTGGACCCGCTTTCGAAGAGAACCTGGCGCTAGTTGAGATGATGATTGGCGAGAATAGCCGTGCGATCGCAACTCTCACGCGATTGTTACAAACGCCGTATGGTGGCTGGCTTTACAGTCCAACCCCCATCACGCCCGCACTTTTAAGGCTCGATCCAATCTGGGATCCGTTGCGATCAGAACCGGTTTTCCAAAAACTTTGCGAGCAAAAGCAGCCGTAAATCTGCGCAGGTCTGTTGTGTTCCGACAACAGACTTAACTGAAGACGAGTAGCTCCAGCGGTTCTGTCCGAATACATGCAACACTTCTCAGTCGCACCGCACCGATGCTGATCGCGGCAATAATGCTAGAAGCCGTCGACTCTGTTTTCCGGTGGCTGTGTTGGCGGCGTGGGAGAATTTTGATCGGACGAGGTTGTGCTATTTCCTTCAGCAGCCCTTTTTGCAGCCCACCTGGCTTTCATCGCGGCAGCGAGTTGAGCACGACGTTCCGGTGAGAGGTTCAGTTTCCGCTTGGGTTTCCTGGTGCCTGTTGTCGTCTCCGACGACTTCTTTCCGGCTGCCGCAGTGGCTCGGACGGCCGATCTTCTCGCAGCTTTCAACGCCTTTGCCGATTCTGCCTGCTGCAGTTTGCGTTTTAAGCTGGCCAGTTTCTCTGGGCCTTCTCGCAGACGTTTCTCGAGTTGCTGGATCTTTTTCTTCAACTTCTTCAACTTCATGATTGTCCTCCTCCTCAGCGCCGAATGGCGATTAACGATTGGGTTTTGAGTTAATGGCAAAATCCCGCCGATGTCACGTCCTTCTTTGGCCGAATGTCGACGAGCGCCGATGATAATGGCCTGCCAGCAGAAGGTCTCACTGGGACCGTCCGGACAACGGCGGTAGCCGACAAGCGTAAGAACTCGAGGAAGGTTATCGCCCGGTCGATAGCGGGCGGCCGAGAACAACGTCCTTCTTT
>JBARMF010000482.1:0-1836 GCA_049802315.1 Candidatus Udaeobacter sp. | reverse complement strand
CTGCTTTCTCCCGGTGCGGCTTCTCTATCCACTGCCGAATTTGTTTCTCGATAAATGGTCCGACGCCGCGCAGCTCGGTCAAAGACCGATTCTGCGCGACAAGATCCGATACTTCCTCCGGCCACAGAAACGCGCGCCGCGCGGCTCGACGAAACGCGCGCACACGAATGCCTGTCTCGGTTTCTGCCTGCTGAGCAAGCAACTCCGCAATGTCAGTGTTCGATAGCACACTGTGGATTCGTTTCCGGATGGATATTCAGTGGTTTGGACGATGGGAAGTGCCTCAGCCAGTGCGACCTGTTTCTGCGCCTGCTTCGAATCCATTGTTGATGGCCGAAACGACGGAGGAACTTTGTAAACGACCCGAAATCCGAAGAGAATTGGAGCGGGCGAGGGGAGAACCACGTCCCGAAAAGGTTGAAACTCACGGTCGCGACAAATTCTGGTTCGTCATATACGTAGTTGTTCTTATCGTCTGCGCGGCTGGTTACTTTCTAATCGGCGCGAAACTCATTCCGTTGCCGGACCCCGGGAATAGTATTGCCCAGCGAATTCTTCGCGGCGTAGCACTGATTACGGTGGTGCTGGCCGCCGCGCGGGCGATTTCATTCTATGGAATTGGCCGGATCGAAGACGTTTCCACCCGTTTCACTCTCCAGCGGGTCCAGCGGTTAGCCGTTGCGTTGGCCGTCGCCATTATTGTTGTGTCGATTGTTTTTGTTAACTGGTATGCGGCGGTCGCTGCGTTCGGCGTCGGTTCGATCATTATCGGGTTGGCTGTGCAAACTCCGATGAAAAGCTTCATCGCCTGGATTTACATCCTCGTCCGCCAGCCTTTTCGCGTGGGCGACCGCATCAAAATAGCCGACGCCACCGGCGACGTGATCGATGTCAGCTACCTCGACACCACCTTGTGGGAATTCGGCGGCCAATATCTTTCTAGCGATCATCCCAGCGGGCGCCTGATCAAGTTCCCGAACGAGAAGGTGCTCGACGAACTCGTTTACAACTATTCGTGGCCTCTTTTCCCGTATATCTGGAACGAGATAAAATTCCAAATCGCTTACAATGCTGACTTGGAATTCATCGCCAGCACGATGCAGAAGATCACCGAGGAAGAGCTGGGAAAGGAAATGCTCCAACGCGTCCAAACTTTTCGCGAGTTGCTCGCCCGCACGCCAGTGGACGAATTAGATGTGCACGAGCATCCGCGCGTGATTTTTCGGGTTAGCGAAAATACATGGCTGGAAGCGATCGTTCGTTATCTGGTTGCGCCGCGTGAAGCAGGGCGCGTCAAAACTCGTCTGATCAAAAAGCTTCTGGCGGCGCTCAACGCTGCTCCCGAGAAGGTAATGTTTCCGGCTGGGGCAGCTCGTTAGGCTGTTCCGAATGTCTGGCGCGAACAGGCATACAGAGGCACGCGAGTTAATCTGCAGATGCGATCTAGTCTGTGAGGAGGTGAAGATATGTTAGGTTGGGCTGTAATGTTTCTAATAATCGCACTTGTGGCAGCAGTCTTTGGATTTGGCGGTATTGCTGCGGCTTCAGCGGGCATCGCGAAACTTCTGTTCGTTATATTCCTGGTGCTATTCGTGATCTCTTTGATTTTCGGGTGGCGAGGTAGACGCGTGCCGTGAGCGGCAATGAAGTTTAGGTAGAGTTCAGACTCCCGCTTAGCAAAGCGGTAGAGAGCAAAGTGCCAGGCGCAGGGAAGATTGGGTCGCTTGTGTGCTTTGCTCTCTGCGTTTTTTTTGTTGGGGAGCGCGGGCGCCTCGCCCGCTTTTTTCGGCGCCCTCGCCGAAAAGCAGAAGGTGTGTCCCGCGAGGCGCGTGACAC